>JASLXN010000069.1:4211-7371 GCA_030740315.1 Dehalococcoidia bacterium
AGATAGAAATTGCCGATGGTGAATACCTAATGGCAGATACAATGCTCCCCCATGGCGAGACTCTGATAAGAGAGATTCTTTTCGGAAAAAAGTATGCCAAACAGAAGTTCGGTGTGGATGTGCCAGTGATGTGGGGAGCGGATAGCTTTGGCTTTAACGCTCAACTGCCTCAGGTTTATAAGAAGGCCGGCTACAAATACTTTGCCTTCCGGCGGGGAGTGGATCGCGCCCGGCCGTCCGAGTTCTGGTGGGAAGGCCTAGACGGCACACGAATCCTGGCCCACTGGATGCCCTTGGGTTACCGGGCTGGAATGGACCTGACAGCCCTAGAAGCGACCTTCAACAAGCTTAAAGAGGCTGCCACCACGCGACACATACTGATGCCCTCCGGCAGCGGGGTGACGCTACCTCAGCCCGATACTAGCAGAGCCGTAAAAAAATGGAACAGGACACACCACGACTCCAAAATGAAAATCACCTCCTCCGCCGATTTCTTTAAACATGTAGAAGGTGAAAACCCAGAGTTGGAAGTGAGAAGAGGTGAGCTTTACTCAGGAAAGTTCTCCGAGGTGTTTCCGAACACCGCCTCAACTCGGATGTGGCTCAAACAAGAGCTGCGGAAATACGAAAGCCTCATTTTCGCCTGCGAGAAGTGGGCTTCTATAGCCTGGATTCTGGGAGTCCCCTATCCTGATGAGGAGCTACGGGAAAACTGGAAAAAGGTACTATGGGGTGCGTTTCACGATGTTGTCCCAGGCACTGGGATTGACGAAGCCTATATTGAAGCCAAAGACAACTTTGTCTTTCTCCAGACCCACCTCCCCCAAATTGTGGATAACTTCCTATCCCTCATCTCCCAGGGCCTGCAGAACCAGGACGACATCGTCGTGTTCAATCCCCTCTCTTGGGAAGTCAAGAACTGGGTTGAAGCCGAGCTCTGGTTCAAGAGCGGGCAGATCAAAAGGATTGAAGGCCTGAAGAGTGGAACGGAGGAGATTGAGTTAGAAATACTGGAGTCCACCCAGTATGTAGATGGATCTTATCAGACGGTCAGAGTCGGGTTCGTGGCCACGGTGCCCGCCCTAGGCTATCGGACCTACAAGATCTTGAGAAGAAACCCTAGGAGCGCTGCCAGCTTGAAGACTCCCCACAGGGCAAACACGATTGAGAACAAGTTCTTCCGACTCAAAGTGGATCCCTCAAACGGCCTGATGGAGGTGTTTCAGAAGGGAAAACAAATTGTAAAAGGAAATGACTTGGTGTTGGACGAGGAGGTGGGTGACTTGTATTACCACCGCCAGAACCTGGTGGGGCCGCTCAAAACTGAGGGGGACCAGGGCGTAAAATACGGGAAGTTCAGAATGAAGAGCTTTAGGATAGATAAGACCCCCTTGCGACAGGTTGTCAGCGTTGAAAGTGACTATTTTGCCCTCAGGTGGCCTTACCGCCTCGTGAGCAAATTCAGGCCGCTTATGTGGCGCCACAACTACATGTCTGTGTCCAAGAAGACCATTATCTATAACGACCTTCCTCGCATTGATTTTGTGACCACGGTCCACAACCGACACCCCCAAGTGCGTCTGAGAATGAAGTTCCCTACTGGCATTGACGCTCCCCGCTATCATGCGGAGACCCAATTTGGTGTAGTAAGCCGCCCGGTGGACCAGTTTTATGCCAAGTCAGATGACGACTGGTCCGAGAAACCATGTGGCGAATACCCATCTCTTCACTGGATTGACTATTCGGACAAGGATAAAGGGGTGTCACTTCTTAACCGGGGCCTCCCTGCCCACGAGATAAGGGACGGAGCCATATATTTGACGCTGCTGCGGAGCGTTCTGATGCTGTCGTCCGACGGGGAGACCGGCCCAGCCATACCTACCCCTGACGCGCAGGAGGCCAAAACCTACACCTTTGAGTACTCTCTCTACCCTCACCAAGGAAACTGGAAGGATGCCTGTTCGTTCAAGGTGGCCCAAGAATACTGCCACCTGCCCACTGCTCGTCAGTTATCGGCCCAGAAAGGGAAGAGACGTCTTCCCACCCAGCTGTCATTCGTTCATCTCAAACCGGACAATCTCATTCTGGTGGCCATGAAGAGGGCTGAGGATGGCAGCGGTGTCGTGCTGAGATTCTTTGAGACCACTGGAGAGGATACGCGGGGCGAGATAGAGCTGTTTCGGGAGCCTAAGTCGGTAATGTCCGTTAACCTTCTGGAAGAAGAGGAAGGGGACGTCAGGTTCACGGGCAAAAAGATACCGGTAAGGGTGAAGCCTTTTGAGATAGTAAGCCTGAAAATCGGCTTTTAAGACTTGAATTTATTTACCCGCCCGGCGGTGTCCCGTTTGTAGCCTGCTTCAATCACACCTTAATGGCATATGTCAGAGTGGTTTCTTCGGCGCTTCCCGCCTCCCTGACCACCATCCCGCGGCGGTCCACTATTAGGCTGCCACCCAGGCTCACCCTGTGCCTCACCGTCCCGACTGCGTTGGCCTTGGCCACACACATCCCGTTGTCCAATGCTCTCACTATTGGTAGAGCTCGGTTCTTATCCCTCTTCTCACCGGCCTCTTTCGGGGGATAGTAGTGGGCGGAAGGCAAAAATACAACACTTGCCACTGCTTCCCTGTATTCGGCGAAGACTGCGTTGTGGCTCTGGTCACGGCAGATGGCTACCCCACACCTCACCCCTCTCGCTTCAAAGATAAGGCCCCTGTTGCCAGCCGAAAAGTAGTTCTCATCATACTGAGTCAGGTGCTGTTTGCGGTACATCAGCCGGGACCCATCCTTGAGCAGCACGACAGCACTATTGAACAGCCTGTCCCCTTCAACATAGGGCGTGCCCACTATCAAGCAGACTCTACCCTTGGCCAGTTGTCCCAGGGTGTCAACAGCGCTCAGCACATCCCCGTAATCAAGCCTGCTGAAATCCCTGATGTATCCCGTCAGGGCGCACTCCGGAAAGCACAGTATATCTATCCCGTCCCGGTAAGATTCTTCCGCTAGGCCCGCCATCTTTCCCAGGTTCTGGCCTATCCTGATGGAGAGGCCAATTTGAGCCAGCCGTATCTTGAGCAATAAACACCGTCCTGCGGCATGAAGCAGCCCGGATTGGGCGGCTCCTCCTACGGCGCATTGTACATTGGCATGAGCCCCGCTT
>JASLXN010000006.1:0-1480 GCA_030740315.1 Dehalococcoidia bacterium
TTTCCGTGCCCAGTGCGGCGATGCCCCGGTCTACCCGGTCCAGGGTCTCCTCATAGAGCATACGTATACCCTCCACCCCATCTTTACGGAACGGGCCTACGGAGAAGAGCATAGCGCCGAAGGACTCAAGCATGCGCATGTCCAATGGGGCGGGTGTGTTCTGCTGCAGCAGGCAGACCTGCCCCCAGAGGCGGCAGGCCTCCCACTGGTTCTCCACCCCCTCAATCAGCCTCTCATCGTCAAACTCTATTCCGGTGGCCTTCACCATCTTCTCTATGGCCTGGTGGGACTGCTCCATAAAGTAGCGGCGGGCGCTCTCCACATGGTCCGGGTCGTTGCGGTCGGTAATGAATGGGATTTCCATGCCGATGAAGGGGATGGAGTATTCCCGACTGAAAATCTGGGCGATTTTGCTCTGGGCTATGCATATCTGTGGCTCGAAGACGAACTGGGGGTGGACATCTTCTCCCGAGTCCGGTGTGCTGTGGAAGCCCCTGTAGAATGTACCTATGGCCAGCCTCAATGTGGAGCACAGGTCACGGCTCAGGCCGTGCGCCTCGGAGGCCTCATGGCACCACACGGCCCGGTCCGGGTCGCGCATCAGGCGGGCAAAGTAGGGGCCGTGCATCATGCTATAGGTATCCCCCAGCCCCATGGGCAGCGCCCCCATGATGGACAGCCCGGCACCGACATACAGGGGCTGTCCCTTGGACTGGGCCTGCCACATATTCTTGAAGTACCGCCCTCTAAGCTCCTTCATCTTCCCCCAGCAGTCCATCGGTTTGGTGGGATAGAGTTGCTCTGTCTTCATGGCCGTCTCCTTTCTTAGAGGTCTCTTAGAGGTCCTCCACTGTCAGCATCTCCATGAAGGCCTCAATGCGGGTACGGAACTGCCCCGTTGGTATAACGATATCGTACTCCAGGGAGAGGGTGGGAATCCCCTTTTCCCCCAGAGCCCGCTCTATGGCCGGGGCATCGTAGGCATGGGGGTCGCAGAACTTCTGCTGTAGGAAAATGGCCCCCTTTACTCGGTAGTCGTCCACCAGCTCGGTCAGGTGTGGGAGGCGTTTTTTGCCCTCCAGGTCCTTCTGGGGACATGGGGGCCGCTCAATATAGCGCTGGGCGATGGCTGCCACCGGGTCAGCCACATCGGGCACCTCGTTCCAGAAATACCTCGTGCCGGCGCACTGCTCGTCAATCACCACCTCAGCCCCCAGCTCTTCTATCAGCTTTACCAGCACAGGATCATCGTTTTCGCTGCCGTAGGTGAGCACCCGTATCCCGGTCCCGTTGCTGCCCTGGGCGGGCAGCGCTTGTAGCAACTGCTCCAGCATCCGGCTGTGCTCCTGCTTGTCCATTAGCATGCTGGAGAGGACCACGGGTAGCACCTGTGAGCCCGTGATGGGCGGGCTGTCCGCCCGGCGTAGCTCATATATCCGGCGCAGGAGGCGACGGTTGGTGTTGTAGACGCTTATGGAGT
>JASLXN010000006.1:1490-21719 GCA_030740315.1 Dehalococcoidia bacterium
TCTCAAATGACTTTTTGAAACGGCCTACCTCCCCGGTGTACATGGTGAGGGCGGCGGGGTTGGCCACATTGGCAGGCATAAAGAGCATGTGGTTGAAACCCAGGGGGCGGTGGCGGTTCCAGCTATCAAACACCTGGCCCATATGGACGCAGGTAGAGGAGTAGGCCAGTCCATCCAGATAATCGTACTGGTCCAAAAGGGTCTGGCTCAGGATATCACGGCAAAAGGAGCAATACATATTGTAGATGTGAGGTTCGGTGATGTCTTGGGGCTGGTGGCCGCCCAGGACTCTTACCGGCAGGGCGCCGGCGGCGTGGATGACCTCCTCCGGTGTATAGGTGCATAGGCAGCCGACAACCTTGCCTCCGGTGCGTTCCTTCCACTGCTTAGCATACTGATGGCGGTTGTCCGTTATCTGCTGAAATCCTTCCATCAAATCCCTCCTCGTTAAGACGGTAATTATACTTTTTCCGTTGTCAGCAGGTCAAGGCGATGGGGTTGAGGGCCATTAGCGGGCATTTTTCTTCCTATCCACCCGCCCGAGAGTATTTGGAGGGCTGAGCCCCCCAGATACTCTCGGGTTACCTGCGGGAGGGGCCAGGATGCTTTACATAACAAGGCGTCTTTAACCGGTATGTAGAGCAAACTAGGTAGTGAAAGGGACGGGCCGCCTCTAAGCGATGTGTTAGGGCGGTGCATCAGGCCCTATCCGTCACAAGGCGCTGTGCCTGCTCCAGGTCGGCGGGGGTGTTGATGTTGAAGAAGCTCATTTCGCCCGGGGATAATTTGTCCACAACCTCATCGCCTACATAGTGCACTCGCACTTCGTGGTAAAAATCAAAGATCCGGTTGCTGGGTGTGGCCAGCAGGCGCTTCATTGGGTTTAGGCAGCCCCGGCCGTACACAGCGTGCAGGGGTTCCAGGCCGCCTTTTGGGCGGGGCACCACAACATCATAGTCAAGGGAAAGCTTCAATAGGTGGCGTAGCAGTGGGATAGAGAGGAAGGGCATATCGCAGGCCACCGCCAGCACACGGTCAGCGTCGGATAGCTTGAGGCCGGTATAAATACCTCCCAGGGAGCCACGCCCCGGAAGCAGGTCTGTTACCACCTTAACGCTAGGGGGCAGGGCTGGAACCGGCTTTTTCCTGTCTAGCACCAGAATAACGGGGCCGCCCAAGGCGCTCAGCGTGCGCATCACCATGTTGGGCAGGTTCTCCCCTCCCAGCTCCACCCACAGTTTGTCCCTGCCCAGCCTGCGCCCCATGCCTCCGGCCAGCACAATGGAAGCGAACTCTGCGGCCACTATGTCACTATTCTATCTCAAAGGCCGCCCTCCCCGCCTCCCCATCTCCAACGATCCAGGGGCATGTTGCTGGTATCAAGGAAACGGCACCTCAGAGGGTATTGGGCAACCGTTCTGTTGCCCACCCACTCGCCAAGTTGTATTTGCCTGGTTGGTACAAGCCCCCAGACCCCTCAGGTGACCGATGGTGCATCTCCAGGGTTATCTACCGGATGGGGGCCAGTTGTTGGTGCCACCTCTTGTAACCAACCTTGACCCCTTATACCCGCTATGGTATTATCGCCTGATTTATGGCCTGGGAGATAGACGTTCTTGTCGATGTTGAGAATGCCCCGGTGGGGGAGGACTGGCTGCGCGAGGTGGCGGAGGCCGTGCTATTCGCGGTGGGGGCACAGCCACCGCTGGGCCTGAGCTTGGTGCTGGCCGGGGATGAAGCCCTGCAACGGCTGAATCTGGCCTACCTCAGCCGCGAGGGCACCACGGATGTGCTGGCCTTTTCAATGTTGGAGGACGATGCTTTCCCCCCCGCACCCGGCTCCACCCCGGTACTGGGAGAGGTGTTCTTATCCCTTCCCCAAGCGGCACGGCAGGCGGAGGAGTACGGCCACGCCCTGAAATGCGAACTGGCCCTGCTGGTGACCCATGGCATCCTCCATCTGTTGGGCTACAATGACCAGGAGACTTTGGAGGAGTCCCGCATGCACGGTGAGGAGTCTCGCATTCTGGAGAAATTGAAGGGGCTACTGTGAGCAGAGCCTCCTCGGCGTGTTTACCTGAGATAGCTGGCTGATGCTGGAAAGAAAGGAACATGGCATGGACCTAGAAGAGCTTTCCCGGTAGCAGTTGCTGACCCTGCTCAAGGCCTACTCCAGAATGGTTACGGCTATAGATGGCTACTGGTTCATGGCGGTTGAAGAGAATCAGGGCCATGAAGCGGCCTATGAGAGGGATTGTGCGGTCTGGGAGAAGGCTGCTCCATATGAGGCCCGCCTGATAAGCCGCGCCCTGGGCATCGGCACCGGGATGGATATTCCTACAATGCTGGATGTGCTCAAGGCATGCCCTACCTGGTACTCCATGGGCATGGAGGTCAGCGCCGAAGGCTCGGATAGGGGACTGCTGACGGTGGCGGATCGCTCAGTGCAAAAGAACCGGGCGCGAATGGGCCTAGATGAGTTCGCCTGCAAAGACATCGGGCTACTGATAACAAAGGCCTATGGGAAGGCCCTCAACCCTGAAGTGAAGGTAACCTGCAGGGTATGTCCACCGGATCCCCATCCGCCGGATATCTGGTGCCAGTGGCAGTTCGAGCTTTAAAATGGCTAATCAACCTGTTGGGGTGGGCCTGGGCAATGGTTTATAATTAGGGAAATGCCTGTCCTCTACCGAAAGTGGCGCCCCCAGACCCTTGCCGATGTGGCCGGCCAGGACCACGTTACCCGTACCCTACTGAACGCCCTTCAGGCGGACAAGGTGGCCCATGCTTACCTGTTCTGCGGCCCCAGGGGCACTGGCAAGACCACCACCGCGCGCATCCTGGCCAAGGCGGTCAACTGCCTCAACAACGGCCACGGTGAGCCCTGCAACCAGTGTGAGGTGTGCCAGGGGGTTGCGGAAGGGCGGTCTATAGATGTGGTGGAGGCTGATGCTGCCAGTAACCGGGGCATAGATGAAATGCGCAGCTTGAGGGAGCGTGTAGCCTTTTCCCCGGGCCAGTCCCGCTACAAAGTATACATCATAGATGAGGTCCACATGCTCACCCCAGGCGCCTCTAATGCCCTCCTCAAGACGCTGGAGGAGCCCCCACCACATGGCATCTTCTTGCTGGCCACTACGGAGCCCCACCATGTGCTCTCCACTATACTCTCCCGTTGCCAGCGTTTTGACTTCCGCCGCCTGCCCCAGACGGACATCATCCCCCGGCTGGAGCAAATCGCCCAGGGCGAGGGGGTGTCCATCACCCAACCGGCCCTCAGCGCCATTGCCCGGAGCGCTCAGGGCAGCCTCCGGGATGCGGTGAACCTGTTGGAGCAGCTAGCCAGCTTCTTCTTGGAGAGGATTGACCTGCCCCAGGTACACGAACTCCTCGGTCTGCGGGGCGACCTGCGGGCCAGGGAACTGGTGGAGCACATAATGCGTCGGGACTTGGCCGCCAGCCTGTCCCTGGTCAACCAGATAGCATCCGGTGGCGCCGATATAAGGGCTTTCCAGAAAGAAGCGGTGGAGTACCTGCGGGGACTGCTCCTCATCAAAGGGGGCAGTGCCGGTGTGGTAGAGGTAACCGCGGATGAGCTGGCCGGAATGCAGGAGATGGCTGCCCGGGCCACAATGGAGGAGATCGTGCGGGCTACCCGGCTGCTGGCCGAGGCCGACCTGCGCTGGGAAGGTTACTCCAGTCTACCTCTGGAGCTGGCCCTGGCGGAGTGCCTGGCCACGGACGCAGCCTTGCAGCCCCCAACACAGCCTGAGGTGGCGACGCCTCAGGCGCATCCCGAGGCGGTAAAGTCCCGCACCGAGCCGGCTGCTAGGCTCGCATCATCTGCGCCCCCCCCGCCTCCTCGGCCCGCACCGCGGCCACCCGCGGCCGAGCCGCACCCGGTGGCCCCTGTGGCACAGTTGGATGCCGTCCTCCCCCAGAGTATGGTGGGTAACCTCACCCTGGACTTCCTGCAAAGCCACTGGAAGCAGGTTATAAACCAGTTCCGAGGCATGGGTTCTACAGGCACCCTGGACGCACTCCTGCGCCAGGCCTGCCATCCGATTTCACTTGAGGGTGAAATAGTGGTGCTGGAGTTCAACAGCCAGTGGCACAAGGAGAAGATTGAGGATCCCAAGTACCGACATATGGTGGAGAGGAAGCTCAGCGAGCTCTTTGATACCCCCTGCCAGGTGCGCTGCATTCTCGCCGAGCGCCGCAAGCCCTCCCAGGAACCGATGGTCAGGGCTGCCCTGGAGTTGGGAGGACGGGTAGTAAACGAGGAGAACCACGGATAGTGATTGAGGAGTAGTATGGATAAGTTCATTATGCGCCAGGCCCAGGAGCTTCAGGCCAAAATGGCAAAGGCTCAAGAAGAGCTTTCCGATGCCACCGTGGAGGTGAGCGCCGGCGGTGGAGCTATTAAAGTACTCATTACCGGTCAGCAACAGGTGCAGAAGGTGACCCTATCAGCGGATGTAGACATGGCAGATAGGGAGCTTCTGGAGGACCTCATCCTCACCGCTGTCAATGAGGCCATCACCAAGTCACAAGAGCTGGCCCAAGACAGAATGGGTGCAATCACTTCCGGTCTCAAGCTGCCTGGCATGCCCGGTATGTCCGGGCCGCCCGGCTCGGGCCAAAAGGGGTTTCGGTAGGCACAATGGACCACCTCTCCGTCCCCACCTCCAGACCTCTCTCCCGGCTGATAGAATCCCTTCACCGCATGCCGGGGATAGGTCCTAAATTGGCACAGCGGCTGGCTTACTACTTGCTGAGGGCCTCTACCGACGAGGCGCAGTCACTGGTCCAGGCGATAGTGGCCGTTAAGGAAGAAGTGGTGCTGTGCTCCGTATGCCAGAACACCGCGGATACGAGTCCCTGTGCCTTGTGCCAGGACCCCGCCAGGGACCGGAGCCTCATCTGTGTGGTAGAGGAACCCTTGGATGTCTTGGCCCTTGAGCGCAGCGGCGCTTTCAAGGGGCGTTACCATGTGCTCCATGGCTGTATATCCCCTATCGATGGTATAGGGCCGGAGGACTTGAAGATAAGGGAACTCCTGGCTCGCATGCATGATGAGGAGGTACAAGAGGTCATCATGGCCACCAATCCCAATTTGGAGGGGGAGGCTACCTCTATGTATGTCCAACGGCTGCTCAGCCCGCTGGGGGTGAAGGTCAGCCGCCTGGCCCGGGGGCTGCCCTTCGGCGGCGATGTGGAGTACGCCGATGAGGTCACGCTCTCCCGTGCGCTGCAAGACCGGCACTCTCTGTAGGCCGATGTTGTCGTCATGTCAAGGCCACGGGTATATAAAACGGAAGCGGTAGTACTCGGGGGGACCAGGCTGGGGGAAGCCGATCGCCTGGTTACTCTGTATACCCAGCGCCGGGGTAAGGTGCGGGCTGTGGTACGGGGGGCACTGCGCCCTCGCAGCCGGTTGGGTGGGCATATCCAACCCCTTACCCACTGCCATCTCATGCTGGCAGTGGGTAAGGGCCTAGATGTGGTTACCGGATGCCAGATATTAAACCCTTCAATCCCCCTGCGGGAGGACCTGGTATACCAGGCCCGCGGCTTCTACCTGATGGAGTTGATAGATAACTTCTGCCCCGAGGGCCTGGAAAACCGCGCCCTGTTCTCCTTGCTGGTGGACACCTTGGAGCACCTCTGCCTGAGTGAAGGTGGGGAGCGGGTGTTGCGGCGGTTTGAGGTCCGCCTGCTGGATATTACCGGCTTTCGCCCCGAGCTACACCGCTGTTTGGGGTGCCATCAGGCGCTGGAACCGGTGACAAACTACTTGAGCCTGAGCGCCGGTGGGCTACTGTGCCCACCCTGCGCTCCAGAGCAACCCCCGGTCCACTCCCTTAGCGTAAACGCCGTCAAGGTGCTGCGCCTACTTCAGGAGGCGGACATGGAAACGGTAAACCGCCTGAAGTTGGCCCCCGGCTTGGCGGCCGAATTGGAGGCTGCGCTCAAGGGTTATATCCAGTTCGTCTTGGAGCGACGTATCAAGAGCGGTGTTTGGCTGGAGAGACTGCGCCGGGAGCTCGGCCCGAACGGATCTCTCGGAGGGCCACAGAACGGCCGGTAACCCCGATGATCTACCGTGATGCGGGGCGGGTACCGGCAGCCGTTCAGCGGTTGTTGCCCCATTCTGAGTGCGGCGAGAGAAGCTGTCTACTGTTGACCTCGTGCCCGGTTTCCTTTAACCTGCCGGTGCCATCGTGCTATAATTACCAGCAACACAGATATGCTTTTCGGGAACCTGGACCTACTACGCTATGACCCTTTGGAATTCCTCCGGCTTGTGTTCATGGTGGCCGTGGCCGTAGCTGTGGCTATTACCGTTCATGAGTTCAGCCATGCTCTGGCCGCCACCCGCCTAGGTGACGATACCCCCAGGCTCCAGGGGCGGCTCTCCCTTAACCCCTTGGCACACCTGGATCCGCTAGGCACATTGTTCCTGTTCCTGGCGGGCTTTGGCTGGGGTAAGCCGGTAATGGTGGACCGGGGCCGGTTGCGGAATGGCTACCGGTCTATGGGTGGGGTGGCCCTAGCCGGGCCGGCGTCAGGGCTGGTGGCCGCCGGGTTGCTGTCCGTGGTGTTGCGGGCGACCGATGTTTCACTGAGGTCTACTCTGGGGGAAATGCTGCTGATAACAATAACCCTCAACATCATACTCTCCGTATTCAACCTTATCCCTTTACCGCCCCTGGACGGCCATAAAGTGGCGGTGGGCTTCCTGCCCTATCCCATGGCACTTTCCTTTCAGCGCCTGGAGCACTACGGCATCATGCCCCTGCTCATGCTAATCATCGTAGACCGCTTTATGGGCGTGAGCATTATCTGGGGCATTATCCGTCCCGGCGTAAACTTCTTCAGCAACCTCTTCCTGGGGGGGGCACTGCTCTGAGTAAAGACGGAAAAGCGGCCATCATCGGGCTGGGGCTAATCGGGGGCTCCCTGGGGCTGGCCCTCACCGTTGCCGGCTGGGAGGTAGCAGGTCTCTCCCGTAGGCACCGAACAGTGGCCCAGGCCCTGGTTCGGGGCGCTATCAGCCGCGAGGCGGAATCTCCGGCTGACGCCGTTTACGGGGCCGATATCGTAATCCTGGCCACACCCATTCAGGCCATGCCCACAGTGATGGATGCGATAGCCCCTCACCTCTCTCCCCACACCGTAGTCACCGATGTCGCCAGCACCAAAGCGCAGGTGATGCGTTGGGCGGCGGAACACCTGCCTAGTGCGGCCTTCATAGGTGGGCATCCCATGGCGGGCAAGGAAAAGACGGGCTTGGAAGCCGCCCTGCCCGACCTTTTCCAGGGGGCTACCTACTGCATTGTGGCCTCACCGGGCGCCACGGCCCAGTCTCTTGAAAGGGTGAAGAGGATGGCGGTGGCGGTTGGAGCCGCACCGATGATTCTGGATGCTGACGAGCATGACTACTTGGTGGCGGGTATTAGCCACCTGCCGCTGCTGGTGGCGGCCGCCTTGGTCCGGTCGGTGGCCGGTGATAGCGCCTGGCCTGTAATGCGGAGGCTGGCATCCACCGGGTTCAGGGACACAAGCCGCCTGGCGTCAGGGAGCCCGGAGATGGGCCGGGATATGTGTCTCACCAATAAGGATGCCATCCTCGCCTGGTTGGAGCGCTTCAGATACGAGTTGGAATGGTTTTGCTCCGTAATTGAAAAGGATGAGAGCACGGTGGAGGATGCTCTGGCGCAGGCACGGACCAGCAGGAAGAAATGGTTGGAGGAAAAGGGATGGTGATAGTGGTGGAGGCCCCGGACCGTATGCTAGGGGAGGTATTGCCACCTGGGGATAAGTCACTGGGGCACCGGGCGCTCATCTTCAACGCCGTTGCTTCTGGCAAGGCAAGGGTGGAAAACTTTCCCCCCGGCGCTGACCCACTATCCACCTTTACTTGTCTACGTAATCTGGGAGTCAACATGGCATATGATCCCGGCCCGCCTCCCCAGGTGGAGATGAAGGGTGCAGGGGCGCTGGGCACCCTCCAGGAGCCTACCACCGTCCTGGACTGCGGCAACAGCGCTACCACCCTGCGCTTGCTGACAGGACTGCTGGCTCCCCAACCCTTCCTCTCCGTGCTCACTGGGGATGACTCGCTGCGCTCCCGGCCCGTGGACCGGGTGATTCAGCCGTTGCGGCTCATGGGCGCGCAGATATGGGGCAGGAGGGGGGACAGGTTGGCACCGCTTGTGGTGAAAGGCAGCCGGCTGAAGGGAATTGATTACAAGATGCCGATGGCCAGCGCGCAGGTCAAGTCCGCATTGCTGCTGGCTGGGCTGTGGGCGGAGGGTGATACGCACTTGGAAGAGCCTGCTCCCTCTAGAGACCACACAGAGCGTATGCTCCGGGCTATGGGGGCCTCTATAGAAAGCGATGGGGCTCGGATAAAGGTATCCCCCTTGTCTTCACCGTTGAATTCGTTGAGCCTGCCATTGCCTGGTGATATCAGCGCCGCCGCCTTCTTCTTGGTGGCGGGGGCTGTGCATCCCGACGCCCAAATCCGCCTGAGGGCGGTGGGTGTGAATCCCACCCGTGCGGGTGTGGTGGAGGTGTTGCAACAGATGGGGGCGAACATCACGGTGACCGAGTGCGCTCCATTGGGCGGTGAGCCGGTGGCCGACCTGGAGGTCACCTCCAGCCGACTGCGTGGCGTGGAGATACAGGGTGGGATAATTCCGCGGCTTATTGACGAGGTGCCGGTGCTGGCGGTGGCTGCTGCCTGTGCCGGCGGTACTACAATAATTAGGGGGGCCGCCGAGTTGAGGGTGAAAGAAGCGGATCGGATAGGGGCCACGGTGGCCGGGCTCCGCAAGATGGGCATTGATGTGGATGAGTTGCCTGATGGTATGATAATAAGGGGAGGGAAGAGGCTGCGTGGAGCATCGGTGAACAGCCACGGCGACCACCGGCTGGCCATGGCCTTCGCCGTAGCTGGGCTAGCGGCCCAAGGGGAGACTACCATAGATGGGGCCGAGGGAGTGGATGTGTCCTATCCTGCTTTTTGGCAGGAGTTGGAAAGGCTATCAAGACCCAGGTACTGAGGGGGGAATTATGGCAACGGAGCTCGTCCATGTGGGGTTTGGCAATATGGTTGCTATGAACAGAGTGGTGGCCATCGTTACCCCAACTTCGGCACCTATCAAGCGCTTGGTACAGGATGGTAGGAGCAGCAACCTTATTGTTGATATGACCAGCGGCCGGCGCGCGCGGTCAGTTCTGGTTACAGATAGCGGACACCTTATCCTGGCCGCCGTTTCGGCCGAGACTGTAGCGGGACGGGTCTTGACGGGCAGGGTGATACCCCGTTTGATAACAGAGGCGGAGGTGTGAGCCTCCCCCCACCGCTGCTTCTTGTCCTCTCCGGCCCCTCCGGGGTGGGTAAGGATGCCGTCCTCCAGGGGATGAAGGCCCGGGGACTGCCTTTCTATTGGGTGGTGACCGTTACCACTCGGAAACATCGGCTCAAGGAACAAGAAGGGGTGGACTATCACTTTCTCTCCACCGAGATGTTTGACCGGATGAGAGAGTCCGGTGAATTGCTGGAGTACGCTAGGGTATATGACCACTGGTACGGTGTGCCCCGGGCTACCGTGCGGCAAGCCCTAGCGGAGGGCCGGGACACCCTCCTTAAGATTGATGTGCAGGGGGCTACCACTATAAAGAACCGGGTGCCGGAGGCGGTGCTGATCTTTCTATCGCCACCCAGTATAGAGGACTTGATGGCTCGGCTGCGACAGCGCCGCACGGAATCATCGCAGCAGCTTGCCCTTCGCATCCAGAAAGCACAGGATGAGATGGGCCGCATACCCATGTTTGACTATCAGGTGGTGAACGACCGGGTGGAGGCGGCCATAGATCGTATTCTGGCCATCATAACCGCCGAAAAGAGCCGCACCCACACCCGCCGGGTAAGGCTTTAGATAAGCGGCGGTTGCAGTTTTGCGTCTCCTGTGTTAACTAATTGAGTTATAATTGAACAAAGGGGGCTTATGAAACGAAAGTCAAAGTTCGGTCTGAAGGATATGGGCAAGGCTTGGAAGGACAAAGAGGTTTTGGATAAGGTGGTGCCAATTGTACCCCATTTCTCAATAGACCCGGAGAAGACGGCGCTGTTAGTGATGGATATGAACTATGTGTGTGCCCACCGGGACTATGGCATAGGCCTGAAGTTTCCCACTATAGGGCTGCGGCCCGACTATTTTTACGACAGGATTGACGACACCGTCATCCCCAATATCCAGAAGCTGCTGTCCAGGTTCCGGGATAGCGGGCTCAATGTAATGTTCACCGTTATGGGAACGGAGAAGAAAGACCTATCTGACCTTCCCGATACCTGGCGAAGGACCTATCCCCGCATAGGCTATGACAAGAGCTTCCCCGGCAACAAGGAGTTTGAAATCCGGGAGGAGGTTAAGCCTTTGTCCGGAGAGCCGGTGCTCATGAAGCGTACGTCGGGGGCCTTTGTGTCCACGGATATCGGGCAGCGGTTACAGGACTGGGGCACCGAGACCCTGATCATAACCGGCGTAGAGACGGACTGCTGCGTCTACAACACCGCCATTGAGGCCAATGACCGTGGTTACCAGGCGATTGTGGTGGAAGACGCAACCACAACGCTGACCCGCACTGGCCATAAGCTCTTTCTGGAAGCATACGGGGCTATCTTCTTCTTCAATGTGAGGAGCGCCGACCAGGTTGTCGACGAGGTCCAGGCTGGCCTGCGCCAGCCTGCGGAGACCCCCGTCTTGGCACCTGAGACAAGGTGATGTTGCCGTGGGAGGCAGGAACATCCCCACTATGAGCGGAAAAAGCCAAGGAAGGAAGCCCGAAAGACTGCCTGGCTCGCTCCGTTTAATAAGGTGGAGCAGGTGGCGATAGCCCGTCCCAAGAGAAAGAAGGCGGAGGATTAGCCTAAGTACATGGCAGCCTACCAGCAACTCCTTGCGAAGAACTTGTTACATAAAAGGGTGGCGGAAGCGGTAGCGGGGTTGGCAAACTGTACCCTGTGCCCACGCCGCTGTAGGGTGAACCGCCTGGCGGGTGAGAAAGGGAAATGCCATACTGGGCGTTGGGCGCTGGTGTCCGGCTATGGCCCTCATTCCGGCGAGGAGACGCCTCTGGTGGGCAGCGGTGGCTCGGGCACCATCTTCTTCGCCCACTGTAACCTGCGGTGTGTGTTCTGCCAGAACCACACTATTAGCCAATCCGGGGAGGGGACGGTGGTATCCCCGGAGCAGCTTGCCGGGATGATGCTCTCCCTCCAAAGTCAGGGGTGTCACAACATCAACCTGGTCTCTCCCAGCCATGTTGTCCCCCAATTCCTTGAAGCCTTAGAGATGGCCGTAGCCGGAGGGCTCACACTGCCCCTGGTGTACAACACCGGCGGCTATGATTCCGTTGAAACCCTGTGGTTACTGGAAGGCGTAGTGGATATATATATGCCGGACATGAAATATGCTGATGAAGAAACGGGCTACCGCTACTCGGGAGTCGGTGATTATCCCATGGTAAACCGGGCGGCGGTTGCAGAGATGCACCGGCAGGTGGGCGAGATTGTGGTGGATGACGGTGGGATGGCCGTGAGCGGCCTACTGGTGCGCCATTTAGTGCTGCCCGCCGGCATGGCTGGTACACCTTCCATAGCCCGGTTCCTAGCCTGGGAGGTGTCTCCTGGCACATATGTAAATCTCATGGCCCAGTACCATCCGGCGTACCGAGCCTGGGACTATCCAGAGTTGTCGCGCCCCCCCTCGGGGGACGAGTTCCGGGAGGTGGTACGGAAGGCCCAAGAGGAGGGGTTGAGCCGCCTGGACGGCCTACATACACCACTGGCTACGAGGTTGCTCCATCGCTGAGCTATAGAGATGTCAGATGTTGAAGGCATTCACGCATATATCCATGGCCGGGTGCAGGGGGTTCTGTTCCGGGACTTCGTGAAAAAAGCGGCCCGTCCCCTCTCCCTTACCGGGTTCGTACGCAATTTACCCGACGGAGAGACCGTGGAGGTGGTGGCGGAGGGAGAGCGGGATAAGCTGGAGGAGTTTCTACGCCACCTGGAGTCCGGACCCAAAGGTGCAAATGTTGAGTTGGTGGAATATGAATGGTGCCCGGTACACCACCAGTTCCAAGGCTTTAGCAAACGGCAGAGTTAGCCAATCTCCTCCTCTGCCACAGTCCCTACCCCTAACTCTGTTGTTTCTGCTTCTGTCTCTGTTTCGCTCTCCGCCAACTCTTTCACCTCTACCCCTTCTTCCTCCTCAACCAGGCTGCGAATTCCGTAGAAACGTGGCTCTTGGTCCAGTACCTGCTCCACGGTATTGGAATACACATTCTCGCCCCGGAGTTGGCTCAGTTGCTGGGCTATCTCCTCCGAAGATACAGCTTGGTTGCCCCCGGCCAGGAGCAGCCGGAAAATGGTCTCCATAACCGACATCCTTGGTGAGAGGAATCCCGCCTCTTCGGCGCAGCACCCCTCTATTGCCTGAACAAGTTTCTGGGGGCTGGCCTTCCCCACTTTGGACTGATGACGCGAACAAAGGTAGCTCCTTGCCATTTGTGAGAGGGGGCGTCCGTTCTCTTCCAGCCATTCGGTATCGATGTAGTATGTGATATCTCCCCCTTTATACTTCTAACTCAGCCCTGGCGTTGCGTATCAGTTCAATGTATTCTGTCCTGGCGCCGCAGTCCTGGGCTATCTCCTGGTCTACTTCTAATGATTCTCCCAGCAGCACTTTGCCGTAGTCGTCTACTTGCCCAAGTCCCTCCCGGTCACCTGTAAAGCGTTGCCGGCAGTCAATGATAGCCATATCAAAGGGCAGGATGAAGTACAGGTCGGCCATCACCCTCTCCATGCCTAGGGCCTGCAGGTCCTGTCGGCGGTACTTGGTATGGGGTAGCAGCCCCAGCAGGTTGTGTATGGCGAACTGGCCCTCTCCTCCAGCAACCTTGCAGGTGGCCACATTTATCCAGAAGTCACAGGAGAGGAGCACATTGGGCACCCACGCCGAGCCCAGGGCAAAGGACTTGACTAGTGGGGTCTCAATTTCTACGCACACGCTATCTTTCACATCTACGGTTAGCACCCGGGGGAAGCTATAGCCCAGCGCCTGGTAGGTGGGCCCCATGGGTATGCCCTCGGGATTGCCTTCAACTATAAGGATATCGGCGTCGCTGACCCTACGAATACCGCTTATAATGGCCTCCATGGTCTCCCGGCTGGTGGATTTAGGGTGTGGTTGTGGGTAGGCAGCATCGGGCTTAATGAGCACACGCCGGGCCCTCGCCACCTGAGGCGGCGGCCGGAACTCGAAGGCGGTGGCCTCGAAGATATCCACCGGCATCATCCGTGGCGCTTCCAGCGCAAGTCGATTTCCTCTATTTTCTCAACACCTTTGAGGGTGGAGGCCATGGCTTCCAGCACTCGGCCCATCATCTGCTTAACGAAGGGGTTGGTGCGTGTCCACTTGCCATTGATAAATAGCTCCAACTCGTCGTCGTGGTAGGGAGGGAATGTCCTTACTATCATATCGGCCAGTGCGGAGATATCATCCCATGAAAATAGAGGCACCGGCACATTTAACGGGGAGTCGCTGACCACCGCCCACACCTCCGCAGGGTTGCACAGTAGCTCGTCCCCTACTTCCGCACGGTGGGCTTCTATTTTGGTGGCCTTCTGGCCGCTGAAGCCCTCCACCAGCAGCAGGTCGTGGGAATCCACTATGAAACGGGGCAGCCGTTCCAAGCCCAAAGCATCCGTGTGCCGGTATTGAACGGCCAGTCCTTCCGGCGAGACTATGGCCACCGTCTGGCTACCAGCCTTGGACATACGGCTGGTATCCTTGCCCTCTCGGTCCATCTCAAAGCTGTGGGAGCTATGTTTCAATGTGGCCACGCGGTACCCACGCTGTATCAACTCGGGGATGAGCCTTTCCAGCAAAACGGTCTTGCCCGATTTTGACTTGCCCACGATGGATATCAGCGGTGGCATCAGTAACTCCTTTCTTTGTTCCATTCCAGCAGCATCACCTGCACCCGGTCTCCGGCCCGTAGGTGAGTGGTGCCCTCGGGCACAACGGCTAGTCCATCCGCCTGCGCCATGGAGGTGAGGATGCCGGAGCCTTGTGGGCCGCTCAGCCTGGCTAATACCTGGCTATTCTGGCGGGAGAGGCATACCCGGGCGTAGTAGCGGCGTCCGTCCCGGTTGGTGACCGGCTCTTCCAGCACCGCATCCATTGTGTATAGGGGAATCTTTCCTTTGCCCATCATTTTTAGAACGGCGGGCCGCCCGAAGACGGCAAAGGTTATCATGGAACTGACCGGATTGCCGGGCAGCCCTAGGTGTGGTACACGCCTTTCCCCGTGGCGGAACAGCCCAAAAGCCAGCGGCTTTCCGGGTTTCATGTTCACCGTCCAGAAGTTCATCTCCCCTTCTTGGGCCAGCACATCTTTCACCATGTCATAGTCACCCTTGGATACGCCGCCGGAAGTGAGTACCAGGTCAGCCTCCATGGCCAGGTGCACCTTTTGCCGTAGGTCTTCCTCCACATCGCGGGCGATGCCCAGCATTCGGGGAATACCCCCCAGACCCTGGACCTGGGCGGCCAAGGCGTACGTGTTTGAGTCATATATTTGTCCCGGAGGCAGCGCTTCCCCCAAGGGTGTAAGCTCGTTCCCCGTGCCGATGATGGCCACCACGGGACGGCGGATGGCCGGGACACGCGCCATGCCTAGGGACGCCAGCACGCCTATTTGTGGAGGGTTGAGCACGGTGTCTCGCTCCAGCACCATGCTGCCCCGGAGGATATCTTCTCCGGCCCGGCGGATGTTTAGCTGGGCCGGTACCTCCCGGCATATTCCGATGTGGGATAGGGACTCCCGCTGGTTGCGGCGGTCCTCCTCATCTGTATCCTCAAACTGGACCACGGTGTCTGCCCCCGGCGGTACCGATGCCCCGGTCATGATGCGCACCGCCTCCCCCAGCCCCACCGGTCCGGTGGGGGGGTCGCCGGCAGCCACCTCCGCAATAACCCGTAGCACCTGGGGGCTGGATGGGGAAGCGCCCTGCGTGCTCTCCGCCTGTACGGCAAAACCGTCCATGGCCGAGTTGTCGGCAGGGGGCACATCTATGGAGGAGTGGATGTCACGGGACAGCACCTGCCCCATCGCCTTCAGTAGGGGCGTTTCCTCTTCTTCAAGGTTATTCATAGAGCCAAGGATGCGCTCTAAAGCTTCTTCAACCCTAATCAATTGCCCTCCCCACAGGCTAGATAAAGGCGAATTCCATTACTATAACATAATAGTGGCAACTTAGGTAAGGGGGTGGTTGATTCAGTGAAGATTATCCTCTTGCGTGCCTGCCAACTTAAAAAAAGTCGGCTCAGAAGACGGCTAAGCTAACTGCCGGATGAGGGCGGTGTGGTGGTCCGAGAGCCGAATAGAACCAGACCACGGTGGTAACTGTACCCGCAAAGAAGCCCTGTACCGTATCGGGAAATTTGAGCCTTATCGGGAAAAAGCTGGCCACCACCAGCGAACCGAACAGCAGCACGAAGAAAGCCGTGATGTCCCGCCGCATTTCGCCCTTACTCAGGGCCTTGCCGTTCCTGTAGCCCAGCAGGACCAGTAGAATTAAGCCAAGAACGAAAGACTCAACACACCAACTAAAATAATCCGGAGCGGTGCGGTCATGGTAATGGTAATTGCTTCTTTGGCCATGTCAGCACCTCCTCCTAAGGCCCCCGCAACGTTCCTGCCTCGGCATCCGGGGCAGCATTGATGGTAAATTATACCACCCAAGAGCGACAAGGGGTGCCTCTCTGTGCTTCCTGTCCTGAGTTCTAGGCGCACCGCCAGGTAGTTACACCGATTGCTTGAGCAGATGTGC
Source organism: Dehalococcoidia bacterium (assembly GCA_030740315.1). Lineage (GTDB taxonomy): Bacteria > Chloroflexota > Dehalococcoidia > JACVQG01 > JAHKAY01 > JASLQE01. The sequence goes on from JASLXN010000006.1 coordinate 17,404, forward strand.
CAACCTGGTGGTAATGCTTGGGGTGGAGGCGATTTCTTCCAGGGTAGACTCACGAATGGCCCTCACCGAGCCGAAGCGGCGCAGCAACTCCTTCCGTCGTCGGGGGCCTATGCCGGGCACCGCATCAAGAGCGGATTGGGTGGCCGAGCGCTGCCGGGTCCGGATATGGTAGCTCAGGGCGTAGCGGTGGGCCTCGTCCCGGATGCGCTGTAGCATAAGCAGGGCCGGGCTGGAGGGGGATAACGGCAAAGGATGGGGGGAGCCGGGTGCAAACACCTGCTCCTCTTCTTTGGCTAGGGCCGCCGCAGGTACATTGAGTCCGGCAAGGGAGAGCACCTCAAGGGCGGCGCTTAGTTGCCCCTTGCCGCCGTCCAGGAGCATGAAGTCGGGTAGGGTATGCCAGGGCCCTACCCCGTTAAAACCCTCGCCCCGGCCCAGGCGGCGGTGCAGCACCTCCCGTAGCATGGCATAGTCATCCTGTGTATCCCGGTTTCGTATACGGAAGCGGCGGTAATGGGTCGGCTTGGGGCGGCCGTGCTCAAATACCACCATGCCCCCCACCGCCCACGCCCCCTGAATATTAGAAATATCGTAGGCCTCAATCCGCTGTGGCAGGCGGCCCAGCCCCAGTGACTGCTGGAGCTGGTGCAGCGCTTCGGCGATGGCGTCAGCAGCGCCTATGCGTGTGATACGGTATTGCTTAAGCCCCTGGCAGGCGTTCTGGGCCGCCAGGTCCACCAGCCCCTTACCTTCCCCTCTGCGGGGCGAGTGGAGCCTTACAGCGCCCCCGCGGCGTTCCTTCAGCCAGCCCACCAACAGGCTGGAGTCCGTCATCGGGTGCTGGAGGAGTATAAGCGGGGGGATATTGGGCGAAGAGCCGTAGAACTGCTGCAGGAAGCCGGCCATGATGTCTGGTGGTGTCTCGTCTCGGGCACCCTCCACTACATAAGGCTCCCGGCCTATCAGCCGTCCCCCCCGGATAAAGAACACCTGTATGTAGGCCATGTCACGGGCTTCGGCCATGGCCACCACATCCACATCCTTCCGCAGGGTGGAGGAGATTTTCTGGCTCTCGGTCACGCCCTTCACGGCGGCAATCTGGTCCCGGAGCACCGCCGCTCTCTCGAAGTCCAGCACTCTAGAGGCCTCCTCCATGCGCCGCCTGAGCTCCCGCTGCACGGCCTGGTCCCGCCCCTCCAGGAAGAGGATAACCTGCCGTATAACCCGGCGGTATTCGGACTCGGCGGCAGCGCCCACACAGGGGCCTATGCACCGGTGAATATCGTATTTCAGGCATGCCCGCTTGTCGGTACCGGTAATGTTACGGTTGCAAGTGCGGAACGGGAAAAGCTTCCTGAGCACCGCCATGGTCTGGCGCACAGAGCGCGCGGATGCATACGGGCCAAAGTAGCGGGAGCCGTCCTGCTCCCAGTTGCGAGTGACATAGATGCGTGGCCACTTCTCCTGCAACTCTATCTTCAGGTACGGGTAGGACTTATCGTCCTTCAGGTGTACATTGAATCTTGGGCGGTGCTGTTTGATGAGGTTGTATTCAAGGATAAGCGCTTCCTGCTCGGAATCGGTCACGATGAACTCCAGGTCTTCCACTCGCTCCATCAACTGCTCCACCTTGGATGACAGCGTGTGGGGTGGAGCAAAATAGGAACGGACCCGGTTACGCAGGACAGCCGCCTTGCCTACATACAAAACCTCCCCATGGGCGTTTTTGAACCAGTAGACGCCGGGCGCTTGAGGTAGCGCCGGCAGCTTTTCCTCGGCCAGCAAACTAAAGCTTGCCTCGCAATCTCATCCGCTTACGCATCAACCGGCTCCACCGGCTGTGCTTGCGGGTCTTGCCTTTATTCCACTTCTTTTTCTGAGAAGCCTTGCCCGAAGTTCCTGCCATTCACCTCCTCTCTTTAAAGATTACCAACCCAATTGTAGACCATATAGCCCCGGCTGAACAAGGCAGTGGGTCGAGTCCGTTAAGCAAACCTTTTTCTTCCCGCCCTCCCGTCCAGTTGTATATCTGTGAGGGGCATATCCACACCCTCGCCAAAAGGACTCTGCCCCTTTGGAATCCTCGTTAATCAACAATCTCAGATGGCCACCTTGAAACCGCTCGTTCCTCAGGTCTTGTACAAATGAGGGAGACCCGTAACTCCGTTGTCTCGGCCAGCCTGTTCTGGTATCATAATGGCACTAAAATTGATACGGGGGAAGTCTCATGGCCATTGAGGAGAAACTGGAGGCCCTGAAGAGCCTCCGCAAGCAAGCCCAGTTGGGGGGTGGCCAGAAGCGTATTGACGCCCAGCATGCTAGGAACAAGCTCACCGCCAGGGAGCGCCTCAACATCCTCTTCGACCCAGATACATTCCAAGAGCTTGATAGCTTCGTCGTTCACCGCACTACCGATTTCGGCCTTGCCGACCAGAAAACTTTGGGGGACTCGGTAATCACCGGCTATGGCCTCATCAACAACCGGGTGGCCTTCGCCTTCGCCCAGGACTTCACTGTCTTCGGCGGCTCCCTCTCCGAGGTGGTGGCGGAGAAAATAGTCAAGGTCATGGACATGGCCATGAAAATGGGCGCTCCTATTATTGGGCTAGAGGACTCCGGCGGCGCCCGTATACAGGAAGGAGTAGTAAGTCTCAAGGGATACGGCGATATCTTCCTGGGCAACACCCTGGCCTCCGGGGTCATACCCCAGATTTCTGTGATTATGGGCCCCTGTGCGGGGGGCGCGGTGTATTCCCCCGGCATCACCGATTTCATCTTCATGGTCCGGGGCACCAGCCAGATGTTTATCACCGGGCCGGATGTCATAAAGGCGGTGACTGGTGAGGAGATAAGCCAGGAGGCCCTGGGCGGGGCTATTGCTCATGCCAGCCGGTCCGGGGTGTGCCATTTCGTTGCCGAGTCCGACGAGGAATGTCTGAACTCGGTGCGATATCTTCTGAGCTTCCTGCCCCAGAACAACGTGGAGGACCCCCCGTCTAAGGAGACGGAGGATGACCCCGACCGTGCCGACGATGAACTGCACCTTGTAGTGCCCGATGACCCGGTGAAGGCGTATGACATGAAACAAGTAATATGCCGTGTGGTGGACTCCGGTGAGTTCTTGGAAGTGCACAAGCGCTTCGCCGCCAACATGATTGTGGGCTTCGCCCGGTTTAACGGCCGCCCGGTGGGCATAGTGGCCCAACAGCCGGCACACGCCGCCGGCGTACTGGACAGCAACGCATCGGTCAAAGGCGCCCGCTTCGTGCGCTTTTGCGACGCTTTCAACATCCCTCTGGTCACCTTCACCGACGTCCCCGGGTTTATGCCGGGTGTGGAGCAGGAGCACGGCGGCATCATACGCCACGGGGCCAAGCTCATCTATGCTTATGCCGAGGCCACTGTGCCCAAGGTATCGGTCATCACTCGCAAGGCCTACGGGGGGGCCTATGTGGTGATGAGCAGCAAGCACCTGCGGGGAGACATCAACTATGTATGGCCCACCGGTGAAATCGCCGTTATGGGGCCGGACGGGGCGGTAAACATCGTCTTCCGGAACGAGATTTCAAATTCGGAGGACCCAGAGCAGACCCGGAAGGAGTTGATTGCGGACTACAAGGCCCGGTTCGCCAATCCCTACATGGCCGCCGCCCGGGGCTACCTGGACGATGTCATAGACCCCCGCACCACCCGTTCCAAGGTCATAAAGGCCCTGGAGATGCTGCGCAACAAGAAGGACACCAACCCCCCCAAGAAACACGGCAATATTCCGCTGTAGGTGGTAGTGGAAGCTAAGAAGCGCATGGCCGCAACCCTGGCCGCAATCGCTTGTTACATTGAGGGGGAGGCCACGCCACCCCCTGCCGGGCACAGCCCGTGGCTCCACATGGGGCGCAGAGAGCAGATGCTCCGACGGGACCCCCGCCGGTGGCGGCGGAATAGAAGGGAGGTCTATGACCGCTCAGCGTGGAGGTAAGCCCAACCCACTGAAGATTACCGACACCACTTTTCGAGACGCTCACCAGTCCGTCTTAGCTACCCGCATGGTAACAGAGGATATGGAGGCCATGGCTGAGGGCATGGACAAGGTGGGGTTCCACTCTATGGAGGTGTGGGGTGGGGCCACCTTTGATGTGGCCACCCGGTTCCTCAACCAGGACCCGTGGGAACGTGTCAGGGCCCTCAAGCGGCTGCTCAAGAAAACCCCGTTGCAGATGCTGCTGCGGGGCCAGAACCTAGTGGGGTACCGACACTACGCCGACGACGTGGTGCGGGCCTTTGTGGGCCAGTCCTGTGAGGTCGGTATTGATATATTT
>JASLXN010000070.1 GCA_030740315.1 Dehalococcoidia bacterium
GAAATCGGCGGGCAGGACTCCAAGGTTATTATGATACGGGACGGTATTGTGGTGGACTTCGGCATGAACACGGTGTGCGCCGCCGGCACCGGCAGTTTTCTGGACCACCAGGCCCAGCGTCTAAACATGTCGGTAGAGGAATTCGGACCCACTGCATTACGCTCCTCATCTCCGGTGCGTATTGCCGGCCGCTGCACCGTCTTCGCTGAATCTGACATGGTGCACAAACAGCAGATGGGACATAGCATTGAAGATATCCTTTACGGGCTGTGTCAAGCTATGGTGAGGAACTACTTGAACAATGTGGCCTTGGGCAAAGAGTTGCTGGGCCCGATGGTATTCCAGGGTGGTGTGGCCTTCAATGCCGGCATAATACGGGCATTTGAGGAGGCCCTCCAGAACAAGATATGGGTACCTCCGCATCACGAGGCCATGGGCGCTATCGGTGCTGCTTTTCTGGCCCAGGAGGAGATGATGGGCAGGGGTGGGGGGTCCATGTTCCGGGGCTTTTCCATCGCCCAGGCGAAGTACGGCACATCATCCTTTGAATGCAAGGCATGTCCCAACCTGTGTGAGATTGCCCAGGTACGCCTAGAGGGCAAAATAGTGGCCCGTTGGGGAGGGCGCTGCGATTTGTGGGAGCGGGCCCCGGTGAAAGGGGCCTGAGGTGAAGCCGATAGCCTTGGATGCCATGGGTGGGGATAACGCCCCCGCCGAGATAGTAAGCGGAGCGGTGCTTGCTGCCCAGCGGGGGATAGCCGTGGCTTTGGTGGGCCAGGCCGAGGTGGTGCTCTCTCACCTGAAAGAGACAAGCTATCAGGGGAACCTTGTAGCCGTGGTGGACGCACCACAGGTTGCGGACTCCGAGGAGGCCCCCGTGAAGGCCATGCGCAATAAACCCCAGTCCTCTATTGCCGTTGGAATCGGGCTTGTGAAGAAGGGGGATGCATCAGCCTTCGTCTCGGCCGGATCCACCGGCGTGGTGGTGGCCACCGCCATCTTGGACTTGGGCAAGATGAAGGGGGTGGATCGGCCAGCCCTGGGCATTATCTACGGCACGCGTAACGGCCACGCACTGCTCCTGGATGTGGGCGCCAACGCCGATACGCGACCCGATTATTTACTCCAGTTCGCTTTTTTGGGCAATCTCTACATGGAGTTGGTATTGGGCCGCAAACAGCCTCGTATCGGGCTGCTTAACAACGGAGAGGAGAAGAGCAAGGGCAATCAGTTGACCCGCACCAGCTATTCCCTACTGCGGAGCTCAACTTTAAACTTTATAGGCAATGTTGAGTCCAAAGACCTGTTCCGCGGGGTTGCTGATGTGGTTGTAACCGATGGCTTCACCGGCAACATGGTCATCAAGGCAAACGAGGGTTTTGGAGAAAGTCTCTTCTGGCACCTCTCCAATACCTTCAATAGCCGGTGGAACCTACGGCTGTTGGGGCTGCTCCTGCGCCCTACCTTGAACGCATTCAAGCTAAACATGGACTACAGGGAGTATGGCGGCGCGCCCCTGCTGGGCGTGCGGGGCAACGTCATAGTGGCCCACGGGCGTAGCCGGGCACAGGCCATATGCAGCGCACTGCTACAGGCTCAGCAAATTGCCAGCCAGGGGCTGGCCGAAATATTAAAGGGAGGCATAGCAGTAAATGTCACAACCACAGGTGATTAGCGACAAAGACTTTGATCAGGCCGTCCTTCAGGCTACAGAGCCGGTGCTGGTAGACTTCTGGGCACCCTGGTGCGGTCCCTGCAAGATGGTGGCACCGGTGGTGGAGGAGTTGGCTCAGGACTATTCCGGCAAGCTCAAGGTCGCCAAGCTCAATGTGGATGAGAACCCTCAGACACCAGTAAAATATAGTGTCATGAGCATCCCCACCCTCATCCTCTTCGATAAAGGCCAGGTGCTCACCCAAGTGGTCGGCTTCAAGCCCAAGGATCAGTTCAAGAAGGTGCTGGATCAGGCCCTAGGAGAGGCGGAGTAGCCGTGCCTCCCACCACCACAATGGATGTGGTTGTGCTGGAGCACCGGGAGATGGGGAAGCCATGCACCGAGGGCTGTGGCATGGACTGGCTGGTGGAGGAGAACCAGAAGCTAGCGCATGAACTGGTGGAACAGGGCTTTGGTTCCAGTGTGAGCCTCCGCTTCGTGAACTTGGCGGAGCCGGGCGCGGAAGCAGCATATCGGAGCCTCGTGGAGCATGTGCGTGCTGAGGGTATAGTTCTTCCCGTACTCATCATCAACGGCGAGGTAAAAATTGCCGGCTACTTTGACCTGAGAATGCTCAATGAGATGATTGACGCCACCTCGGACCTGGAATAGTGGTAGAGAAATACCCTGTTATCATCCTGGGTGGTGGGCCCGCAGGTCTCACGGCCGCTATCTATACCTGCCGCTCCCAACTGAAAACACTGCTTGTGGATCATGGGCTCGTGGGTGGGCAGATTACCCTTGCCGACCGTGTGGAGAACTTCCCCGGCTTTCCCCAGGGCATAAACGGCATGGAGTTGGGGGAGTTAGTCCACCAGCAGGCCTCCCAGTTCGGCCTGGAGACCCTCCCCGCCGAGGTTACGGAGGTGGTAGCCTCCGGCGATGTGTTTACGGTACGGACCAGCAATGGGGACTTCCGCTGCTCGGCCCTCATCGTGGCCCTGGGCGCTGACCACCAGAAACTTGGGGTGCCTGGAGAGGAGGAGCTTCTGGGCCGGGGGGTATCTTACTGTGCCAACTGCGATGGGGCCTTTTTTCAGGGTAAAGAGGTGGCTGTGGTGGGGGGTGGCAACTCCGCCGTCTCCGATGCCCTTTTCCTCACCAAAATGGCGAAGAAGGTGCATGTGGTGCACCGCCGCCACCAGCTAAGGGCGGAGGCTATCCTGCAGGAGCAGGCCATGGCCTCCCCCAGGATAGAGTTTGTGTGGGACTCGGTGGTGGAGCGGGTGGAGGGGGACGGGGTGGTGAGCGGACTCCGAACCAGACGGGTGGACACCGGGGAGACCTCTTTACTTCCCCTGAGCGGGGTATTCGTTGCTGTGGGGTCTGTGCCTGCTACCCGAACCCTAAAGGGCGTGGTGGATCTTACGCCCCAGGGCCATATCGTCACAGGACATATGATGGAGACCAGCCGGCCCGGCATATTCGCCTGTGGAGAGGCCCGCCAGCATGCGGTGCGCCAGGCCATCGCCTCCGCCGGGGACGGCTGCACCGCTGCCATCGCTGCCATCCGCTACCTACAGGAACAAACCCCCTGACGCTTACCGGCGAGACCGGTAAGTACTGGCACTGCCTATGACTACCGAAGCAACTGCACAAACTCTTCTACGCTCAACTCGGCATCGCTCACAATACTACGGAGGGTTCCCTTAGGCATATCGACAGTGTGTAGAGGAACCACAACGATATTGGTGGAGCCAGCTTTATGCATTGTCAGGTGGCTGCCCCGTAGGCGATGAACGTATCAGTCCCCCTTCTTAAGGGCACGCGCCATCTCGCTATGTTTGAATCTATCCCGAAATCGCGAGTAGATAGTTAGCTTTACTCAAAATGACACTTTGAACCCCTGTCACTCAGAGCACGTTCGCTATGCTCAGTGTAAACTCCGCGAAGGGTCTCGCTGTGCGAACATACTCACGCTTATTTCTGCAAGCAGGTACTAGGACAGGCTAAGTCCTACCCCGACCTCGTGTTAGTACCGGGGGCCCCAGGTGGTTTTACCCCCCAGGGAAAATAAACACGGGTGGACGGGTGGGCAAAAGGATGCTCGATTAACGGCCTCAATGAGAAATGCTCCCTGAGTGGGCGCTGTTTCTATTGCCGCTGTGGGGCAAATTACACCTTCAGGTAGCCGTGGGCGTACATGGTCTTGTTCTCCAGCATGGCAACGGTCTTGACGAGATTGCGTAGCTCCTCTGCGTCGGTGTCCACACCGGATAGGTCCGCCGGTTCCATGGCTGCGTAGGCGTCAAACAGGTTCACATAAAGCTTATTCACGGGTGTGGAGACATCCCGGCTCTCCACTATACGGACGACACCCATAATCTCTGTGTCCAGCGCATCCAGGATGGCGGTGTCCAGCCCGGCACCCATGAGCATCACCAGAAACACTCTGTTGATAAGGGGTCGGAGCTCCAAGGGTGCCCCGTTGGAGATGTTGGAGAGGCCGCAGGTGGTCATGGCGGGCGGGTCTGTCATCTGTTTGAAGAAACGCACCGCTTCCACAGTGGACTGGGCCTGGTCTTGGTTGCCGTTGACCGTGAGTACTAGGGGATCAAAGTATATCTTGTCTGGGGACACACTGTGCTCATCGGCCACGGGCAGTATGTTCTCCGTGGCCAGCTCAATACGGGCCTCGGCGGATGTGGGCAGCCCGGTTGTGCCCAGGGTGAGGGCGATGATGCCCACATTGAACTTGGCGGCAAGGGGCATCAGTGCCTGGAGCCGCTCCGTAGTGGCATCGGTGCTGTTGATCAGGGCCGGCTTGCGACACAGCCCCAGACCGGCCTCTATGGCGGCGGCATTGGTGGTATCCAGGGAGAGGGGGACATCAGTCGCCTCCTGGACGGTCTCCACCATCCAGGACATCACCTCCACACCGGTCTTACGCTGAGGGCCGATGTTCAGGTCCAGCACATGGGCGCCACCCGCCACCTGTTGCCGGGCCAACTCTTGAATGAAGGTCTTGTCCCGGCCTTCAATCGCCTCCCGCACCCGCGGTGCTATCACATGAATACTCTCCCCAATAACCAGCATTTTGCCTCCTTACTCCAAACTCAAATCAGGCCCACCTTCTGGGCTACCTCCAGCACCGACTGACGCACTGGCGAATCGGCGGGGAGGGAGCTTAGAGGTGTTCCCTCCGTGTCCGCCACCTCAACCGACCTGTCTTGGGGGATTACGGATACTAGGTCAAGGCCGCTCTCTTTAATAAGCCGCTGCACCTCCGCTGACAGGCCGTTGGTTGCCCGGTTAACTATCAGGGCCACCCGGCCCACCGAGGTGCGGATTTCTCCTATAAGCTCCTTCATGCGTATAGCGGTTACCATACCCCGTACAGTGGGGTCTGACACCAGCAGCAGCACATCTACATCCTGGGTTGTCTGGCGGCTGATGTGCTCCATGCCCGCCTCGTTGTCAATGACGATAAAACCGTAGTTACCCTCTATGCGGTCCAGGGCCACCCGAATCATGTTGTTGGCAGCGCAGTAGCAGCCTGGGCCTTCCGGGCGGCCCATTGCCAGCAGATCTATCCGGGAGCCCTCCACAATGGACTCCTGGATGCGCATATCCAGGTAGTCCTGCTTGGCCATGCTGGCGGGGAAGGTGCCTTTTCTTACCTCTGTGAGTAGTTCCTCGCGGGCTGAGCCGACTGTACAGCTCATGTCCACACCTAAGGTGAGGTGTAGGTTGGAGCTGGGGTCCGCATCTATAGCCAGTACCACACCCTTCTGCGAGAGGAGTTCAGCCAGCACGGCGGCCAGGGTGGTCTTGCCGGTGCCGCCTTTCCCGGCTATGGCGACGGTCTTGGTCATAGTGCCTCTTTCCTCGGCCCTTCCACATCGGGGAGCTTGCCGTGCCGCGTGGACGGAACAGGTTTCCCGGCATTGGTGTGGTAGTTATTAAAGCGGTGGACAGAGGAGGCCGCAGCGTGAAAGTTTGAAAATACGGGCACCCCCGCTCCCACGCACTTTTGCAAAGTCCTGATTGAAGTCTCAGCCGCTTCCGGGCTGCCGGTGAAGCTGTTGATGCCCACCACATGTAAACTTAGCTCTCTGTGGGCGCGGGCCATGGCGTCCGCCTGGTCATCTACAATTTCCGGATTGGCCCTGTGTGTGTGGGATGGCACCCATAGATGCACCATGGCTAGGTCCACATTCGGCGAGGTGTCCAGGGCGGCAAGCACCTTGAACAGCGGCCCGGCCATCCATATCACCCCGGGTGACCCGTCCACTGGGTTGGCGGTGCTGGTGCCTACCGGGGGCATGAAGCTCCCTATGGTCTGCCGAGTGGCTGCATCCAGCGGTGGCACGCTCAGGCCGCCTCTCTCGCAGTCATCGGCGGCTTTGACACCCAAGCCGCCGCCGAAGACCACTATGGCTGTACGGTCGCCCACAGGCGGAGTGAAATGGTAAAAACCCACCGCCAGGTCCACCAGATCATTGAGGCTGGTGGCGGCCACCGCCCCGGCCTGGCGGCATAAGGCCCACCAGACCTCACCCCGCCCCACCAGTGAGCCTGTATGGGAGCTTACAGCGCGGCCCCCGGCCCCTGAAGTGCCACCTTTAAGAATGAGCACCGGTTTTCGGGCGGCCACGTCCCGGAGCACGGAGAAGAAACGATTGTCCCTTACCCCCTCCAGATATAGGGCGATAATGCGGGTATCCGGGTCTTGGCCATAATAATCCAGGAAGTCTGTTTCGTTGAGGTCGGAGCCGTTGCCGTAGCACACCGCTTTGCTGAAACGCACCCCCCGCGTGGCGGCGGCATCGGTGAACTCCACGGCGATGGCTGAACTCTGGGAGGCCATCGCCAGGCCGCCCGGCTCCGTGGGCATATCATTTAGGGTACACAGCCCGGAGGCTAGACAGCTCAGACCGAAGCAGTTGGGGCCGATGACGCGCATCCCCGCCTGCTGGGCCAGGGCCACCACCTCCGCCTCCAGCCGTTTGCCCTCGCTCTCACCGGTCTCGCTGAACCCGGCGCTGAAGATGTGCAGCCCCTTCGCGCCTTTCTGAACACATTCCTGCGCTATACGGGGCATGTGGCGGGCCGCTAGGGCGCAGATGACCAAGTCCACCGGGCCGGGGATATCCAGAAGACTTGGGTAGGACTTGAGGCCTCTTATCTCGTTCGCCCTGGGGTTTACCGGGTAGATTTCCCCGCGGAAGCCATAGCGGAGGAGGGGGTCTAGGAGAATCAAGTTGGTTCCGCTGTTGGCCTCGGCGGATGCGCCCACGACGGCGACCGATGAGGGAAAGAAGATATCATCCAGCCCGGCCATGGCCTATCCTTTCTCCATCGCTGCTCTCACTGACGGGAAGAGGTTCATGTTGGTGTGTGGTAGGAACAGGGCGGCGCTGAACTCATCCATAAATGAAGGCTCGGCGATAAGTTCAAAATAGGTTAGCATGCTCACCACATCGTCCGCCTGTGCTCGGGCGTGGCGAGAGATTAGGGCGTGGTAGGCACCGCTGAGTGAGGTATTTCCCAGAAAGGAGAACCGGTCCCAGGGCAGGTCCGGCAACAGCCCTATTTGTATTGCACCCTCTACATTAATGTGCTGGCCGAAGGCGCCGCCGATGAATACCTGCTCCACATCGGCC
>JASLXN010000071.1 GCA_030740315.1 Dehalococcoidia bacterium
TGGCCGTTAACGGCCACTTTTATGGGACGCAGGTTGGGATGCCACATCCGGGGGGTGCGCCTTTTGGAGTGGCTCACATTGTGCCCGAACTGGACTCCCTTATTACAGACATAGCACTTAGCCAAGACTTCCCCTTTGACCGGCTTCGCCGAGTGGAGTAAAATGCCAGCAACAAGTATAGCATAATGGCCGTTTTAAAGCAAGCTAACACCTACGAGAGAGCGCATAAACCGTCCTTTGCCCGCCCACCCGCCCGTGGGATATATCTGGGGGGGTTCTCCCCTCAGGCCCTCTGGGAGTCCGGGGGCGAAGCCCCCGAAGATATGTACCGGGCGGGCGGGTGGGAAAGAGAATGCTTGCTTAGCGACCTTTCAGACAAAGAAGAATGCCTATGTTAACCACAATCGGCAAGAACGCTTATGATGGTAGCGTGCTGCGGGGTATGTTCACCGCCGCAACTCTGTGGTTGGAGAAGAGTTGCCACCAGATTGACGCTCTTAATGTGTTCCCCGTGCCCGACGGGGATACGGGCACCAACATGCTCCTCACCATGCGGTCCACCCTGGATGAAGTACGGGGGGACGAAGTACCGGCCGGGGTGGTGGCCGGGGCCATGGCCCATGGAGCACTCATGGGGGCCAGGGGCAACTCCGGCGTAATTCTCTCCCAGTTCCTGCGCGGCCTGGCCCAGGGCCTGGACGGAAAAGAGCGGTTCAACCCCGCTGACTTCTCCGCAGCCCTGGAGCAAGCCGCCACCATGTCCTACAGGGGCCTGAGCCGTCCGGTGGAGGGCACTATCCTGACCGTAATCCGGGACACGGCGGACGCCGCCCGTCAGGCGGTGGCTACCGCCGGGGACCTGGCCTCCCTGTTTAAGGTGCTGACCGCCGCCGCCGCTCAGTCCGTGGCCCGCACGCCCACCCTGCTGCCGGTGCTGCGCCAGGCGGGGGTGGTGGATGCCGGTGGCCAGGGTTTCCTGGTTATCCTGGAGGGTGCACTGCGCTTCCTGCGGGGCCAGGAGATGGAGGGCGAGCCGGATATCATTTCCCCCTCCCTGCCCCTGGTGCTGATCGAGTATGAGATGGAGGAGGAGGAGGCCTACGGCTACTGTACCGAGTTCCTCGTCCGTGGGGAATACCTGGACCCCGATTCAGTGAGGAGGAGGCTGGACAAGAAGGGGGTGTCTGTGATGGTGGTAGGGGATGAGGGGGCTATAAAGGTGCATCTTCACACCTTCGACCCCGGCGGTGCGCTCCGCTACGCCCTGAAGCTGGGAACCCTCCACGACATCCAAATCAATAACATGGACGACCAGCACCGGGAGTTCCTGGAGATACGCCGGGCAGCGGTCCCGACGGTACCCGTAGCCACGGTAGCCGTGACCTGGGGAGAGGGCATGGCCCAGGTCTTCCAGAGCCTGGGGGCGACCGGGATAGTCCCCGGGGGCAGCACCATGAACCCCAGCACCAGGGAGATGCTGAGGGCCGTGGAGGCCGTCCCCTCACAGGTGGTCATCCTTCTACCCAACAACGGGAATGTGGTCCCCGCCGCCCAGCAGGTAGATTCACTCACCGGTAAACGGGTGGTGGTGATACCAACCCGCACCCTGCCCCAGGGAGTCACCGCTCTCTTGGCGTTCAACGCAGAGTCTCCGCTGGAGGAGACTGTAGCCGCCATGGAGGCCGCTACCCGCGATGTCACGACGCTGGAGCTTACGCACGCGGTGCGCTCTACAACCATGCAGGGGCTGAAAGTGAGAAAGGGGCAGGGTATCGCCATTGTGGACGGAGAGATGATGGCTGCGGGGGACTCGCTTACCAGGGTGATTTCAAGCATATCCTCTCGCTTGGGTCTGGGGGAGAGGGAGGTGGTTACGCTCTATACCGGTGATGGTGCCGACCCCGCAGAGACGGAAGCCATAGCGGGCCTGCTGCGCTCTTCCTGCGCTGGCCAGGTTGAGGTGGTCTACGGGGGGCAGCCTCACTATAATTATATCGTATCGCTGGAGGAGTAAAATCATGCTGAAGATAGTTACCGACAGCACTTCCGACCTCCCTCCGAAGCTGGCGCAAGAGTTGGATATAGCCGTGGTGCCCCTGTACGTGCACTTCGGACAGGAGGTGTTCCGGGACGGGATTGACATTGCGGCGGATGATTTCTATCGGCGACAAGCCTCAACTCCCGTGTTCCCTACCACCTCTGCCCCTGGCCCCGGGGTGTTCGCTGAGGCCTATAAGGGTCTGGTTGACCAAGGCCATCAGGTAATCTCTATCCACATCTCCAGCAAGCTCTCCGCCACCTACCAGGCCGCTGTCACCGCCAGCCAGGACTTTGATAGCAGCAAGGTGACGGTTATAGACTCTCAGACCATCTCCCTGGGTCTGGGGCTGATGACCTTGGCCGTCGCACGGGCCGCTGCAGAAGGGCAATCACTGGAGCAAGTAGTAGCCCAGGTGGAACAAACCATTCCCAGGGTCCGTACCGTCTTTGTGCTGGACACGCTGGAGTACTTGCAGAAAGGGGGCCGCATCGGCCGCGCCCAGGCCTTCATGGGCTCCCTGCTGAATGTGAAGCCGATATTGCATGTGAAGGATGGCGAGATACACCCGCTGGAGCGGTCCCGGAGCCGTGCCAAGGCTCTCAACCGCGTATACGAGTTAGTCTCCGCCCGCAGCCCTCTTGAAGCCCTGGGTGTGGTCTACTCCACTACGCCCGAGGAGGCAAAAGAGATGGCGGACAGACTGGCAGACCTGGCGCCAGATAGAGAGGTGTTCCTGGCCCAGGTGGGCCCGGTGCTGGGTGCCCACAGCGGCTATGGCGTTCTGGGAGTGGCGACCATTAGAGCCGAGATATGACCGGTGCGACCACCATAGATTCCCCGCCTTGGCTCGCATCATTGCGCCGCATACTCCTCCTGGAGCAAGAGCGGGGTTACGATGACCGGGCGGTGATTGGGGGGTTGGACGGCTTTCTGCGCCACAATATACCCACAGGCGCCCAGGGTATAGCCCGTCCCGGGCTGCTACGCCGCTTTAAAGAGCTGGGCCTGAGCGTACCATGCTATGTGGAGCGCACTCCCCAGGAGAGGGCCCAGTGGGTTGCCGGAGTGCTGGTCTTTCTGGATCAGGTGGAGCGCGCGGGAGTCCACACCCCAGCGTCTTCCACTGTGGCTACATCCCGTCCCGCCTCCCTTTCATCCAGGACTCATCGGCGGGCCGTCCCCCGTGTCCCCGTGCAGGGGGTTAATTTGGACTCGTCGCTGGGCCAACTCAAAGCGGCCCCGCCGTCCGTCCTCTCCCGGCTGGAGAAGATGGGGGTTACCACAGTACGGGATCTGCTCTATTTTTTCCCGCGCCGGCACCTAGACTACAGCCAGCTTAACACCGTGTCACAGCTTGAAATCGGCCGGGATCAGACGGTCATCGTCCTGGTATGGGAGGCCCGCCTGACCGTGCTGGGAGGCCGAAGAGGCACCGAGGCCGTCCTGGGCGACGAGACGGGTAATGTGAGGGCGGTGTGGTTCAACCAGCCTTACTTGGCAAAGAAGCTGTCCACCAACAGCCGGTTGATGCTCAGCGGCATGGTGAGCCTGTTCAAGGGGCAAAAGGTGTTTGAGTCCCCGGCCTGGGAGCCATACGAGGAGGCGGAGACCATCCACACCGGCCGGCTGGTTCCGGTCTACCCCCTGACCGAGGGGCTTTATCCCAAAGCCGTCAGGCAGCTGACCAAGGCGGCGGTGGACTCCTGGGCGGGCTTGCTTGGCGAGTTCCTGCCCCCGGGGCTACTTCATGCCTGCGGCCTAGCCGGGCTGGCACAGGCGGCGCGCCAGGCACACTTCCCCGATGACCAGGAGACCAGGGGCCGTGCCGTGCGGCGGTTGGCCTTTGATGAGCTGTTCCTGTTGCAGATGGCCGTGTTCTCCCGTAAGCGTCAGTGGCAGCAGGCTCAACCCGGCCGTGCCCTGTCCCCCAGGCCGGAGGTGGTGGAGAGGTTCCTGGCATCGCTGGACTTCGACCTCACTCTCGCACAGCAGCGTGCGCTTGACGAGGTGTTGAAAGACATAGCCCGGCCCCAGGCCATGGCCCGGCTCGTCCAGGGCGAGGTTGGCAGCGGCAAGACGGTGGTGGCAGTGGCCGCCCTGGTGGCTGCCGTTGCTGCCGGGTTCCAGGGGGCCTTCATGGCCCCCACCGAAATCCTGGCCGAGCAGCACTACCGCACCTTGTCCACCCTGTTTGGGGACGGCAATGGCAGGGAGAATATAACGGTGGCCCTGCTCACCGGGGGCCGTAGGACTGCCGGAAAGGCGGAGTTGTACCGGAAGGTGGCTGCCGGTGAGGTGGACATAGTGGTGGGCACACATGCCCTCATCCAGAAAGAAGTGGTCTTCAACCGACTGGGGCTGGTGGTGGTGGACGAGCAGCACCGCTTCGGCGTACTGCAGCGTTCCGCCCTGCGTGAGAAGGGCTATCACCCTCACATGCTGGTCATGACCGCCACCCCCATCCCCCGCACCCTGGCCCTCACCCTTTACGGAGACCTAGACCTGTCCGTCATAGACCAGCTACCCCCGGGCCGCCGGCGGATAAAGACCCGCTGGGCAGAGCCCCAGAAGCGCGAGGCGGCCTACGGCTTCGTTCGCAGCCAGGTGGCAGAGGGCCGCCAGGCCTTCATTATGTGCCCCCTGGTTGAAGAATCGGAGGTCATTGCCACCAAGGCGGCGTTGGCGGAATACGACCGACTGTCACATTGGGTATTTCCCACTCTCAGGTTAGGCTTGGTTCACGGCCGCCTGCGGTCAGCGGAGAAAGAAGCGGTGATGCACCGCTTCAGGGAGGGGGAGCTGGATGTTCTGGTGTCCACCCCCGTGGTGGAGGTGGGCATAGATATCCCTAATGCCACAGTCATGCTGGTGGAAGGGGCAGAGCGTTTCGGCCTATCCCAGCTGCACCAGTTCCGGGGACGGGTGGGCCGCGGGCAGCACGCCAGCTATTGTATACTGATGGCGGACGACCCATCTCAGGAGGCCCAAGAGAGGCTCAAGATTGTAGAAGAAGTACATGACGGTTTTGTCTTGGCCGAGGAGGACCTGAGGCTCCGGGGGCCGGGGGAGTTCTTCGGCACCCGGCAGAGCGGCATGCCCGACATGAAGATGGCTC
Source organism: Dehalococcoidia bacterium (assembly GCA_030740315.1). Taxonomy (GTDB): domain Bacteria; phylum Chloroflexota; class Dehalococcoidia; order JACVQG01; family JAHKAY01; genus JASLQE01. The sequence continues at coordinate 5,157 of JASLXN010000071.1, forward strand.
GCCTGACTGACCTGCCCCTTCTGGAGCTGGCACGGGAGCACGCCCACAACATGTTTGAGCAAGACCCAAACCTGTCCGATAAGGAGCACAAGGCCCTGGCCGCCGAGCTGCGCCGCCTGTATGGGGAAGGTGGTGAATGGAGTTGACTCGTAGAATGGTAAAGTACCGTATATCAGAGCTGCTTGGTGAGGCGGTGCAGCAGGCGCAGGAGAAGGGCCTGCTACACTCCGCCACCACACCGGAGATAGCCATGGAGCGACCCCAGCTTGCGGAGCATGGGGACTACGCCTCTAGCCTCCCCCTGAAGCTGGCCCGGGGGGCCGGCACGCCTCCCCTGCCCCTGGCCGAAGCAATCGTGGCCCTCATCCCCCCTGCGCCCGAGGTGGAGCGGGCTTGGGCCGCCCCGCCGGGTTTTATCAACTTCTCCCTTAGCCCCGCCTGGCTGGTGGGCCAGGTGGACGCTATCATCGGCCAGGAGGAAGACTTTGGCAACATAGACCTGGGCGGTGGAAGCCGGCTCCAGATTGAGTTCGTCAGCGTCAACCCCACCGGCCCGCTGCATATCGGCCACGGCCGGGGTGCGGTGCTGGGCTCTACCTTGGCCCGGGTGCTGGGTGCCTCCGGCCACAGGGTGGTCACCGAGTACTACATCAACGACGCCGGCACCCAGATAGAGACCTTTCACCGCTCCCTATTCGCCCGCTACCAGCAGGCCCTGGGCCGAGAGTCCCCGGTGCCCGAGGACGGCTATGTGGGCGACTATCTGCTGGACCTGGGTAGGGAACTGGCCCAGGAGCACGGCGACCGCTTCCTGTTATTGCCACAGGAGGAGGCCATGCCCGAGCTGGGCCGGATGGGCATGGAGCGGATGCTGGCCCGGATTCGCTCAGACCTGGAGCTCCTGGGAGTCACCTTTGCCCGCTGGTTCAGTGAGGGCGACCTCTACCGGGACGGGCAATACCAGAAGGCCATGCAGCTCCTCCGGCAGGGCGGCTTCGTGGAGGAGCGGGAGGGTGCTCTCTGGTTCGCCTCCACCGCCCTGGGGGAGAGCAAGGACAATGTACTGGTGCGCTCCACGGGCGCTCCCACCTACTTCGCCACGGACATCGCCTACCACTACAACAAGTTCGTGGAGCGGGGCTTTCCGCGGGTCATTAATATATGGGGGGCCGACCACCAGGGCCATATATCCCGCATGAAAACCGCCGCCTCAGCAATGGGGGTGGACTCGGCCCGGCTCAACGTCATCATCTCCCAGATGGTCACCCTGCGCCGAGGGGAGGAGATAGTAAAGATATCCAAGCGCAGTGGCGATATCATCACCCTGCGGGAAGTGGTGGACGAGGTAGGCCCGGATGTATGCCGTTTCTTCTTCCTCACCCGTTCCCCGGATGCCCAGATGGACTTTGACCTGGAGCTTGCTAAAAAGCACTCGGATGAGAACCCCGTCTACTATATACAATACGCCCACACTAGGATGTGCGGCATCGTGCGCCACGCTGCGGAGAAGGGTAGGGAACTGGAGGGAGGGGATGTGAGGTTGCTCAGCCATGAGGCGGAGCAGGCCCTTATCCGTAAGCTATTGCTGCTGCCGGAGGTGGTGGAGCTGGTGACGGTCACCTTGGAGCCTCACCACCTGCCCCGCTACTCGCTGGAGCTGGCAGCCGCCTTCCACGATTTCTACACCCGGTGCCGGGTGGTTTCCAGAGATAAAGCTCTCACCGATGCCCGGCTCAAGCTGGTGAAGGCATCGCAGATAGTCCTGGCCCGGGCACTGACCCTCATGGGTGTCACCGCCCCGGAGCGGATGTAGGGGGCCGGTCAACGGATTTCTCCCTTTCCCACCTGCTCGCCCACAACAATTTTCCTTGGGGGCTCTGCTCTTCAGACTTCCCTTGTCCTTGCACCAAAAACCGTAAGGGTGGCACTTGCTCCCTGCTCCTAATTACCCTCAGAGGGCGCTGTGGGCGCAGCCCCCGGTACTGTCTATTGGGTGGGTGGGAAAAGCAGACGGATGGGGCAAGCGGTCCTCTGCTGGGATGGCACGGAAATCCCGCGCTTTTACGGATAGCTCACATATGTTAAAATAAAAGTCAAGTTGCTGGCCTGAGGGGGGCCAGTTTTTTTGCGCCCTTT
>JASLXN010000072.1:0-314 GCA_030740315.1 Dehalococcoidia bacterium
AACAGTGGTTAATGGAGATCATTGGGGAGAGTGTTGACGCGGGTGACTCGGCCGCCAAGGTGTATTAAACTGTCCATGTGCTTCCCGATATTCCCGGGAAGAGAATCTTAGAGTATTGCTTTCATCCATCACGGGCGAAGGAGAAGGGGAATGCCCATAATCTCATACTTAACACGCACCGGGGAAGTCCAGAGATGGGAAATCCCTACTGGAGGGGGTCGGTCTGACGATGCACCGCTCAGCGTACTCTCTGAAGGAGTTCGGAGTCCTTCGGACCAAAAGGTGAAATACTATTCGGAGGGGTGAGGGTGAAT
>JASLXN010000072.1:324-7269 GCA_030740315.1 Dehalococcoidia bacterium
CCATAAAGGTGCTCATGGCCAAGACTAGCCTGGACGGCCACTGGAGAGGTGTGGCGGTGGTCACCACCGCCCTCCGTGATGCAGGCATGGAGGTCACCTACGGCGGTATGCTAACCGCCAAGCAGATAGCCGAGGCCGCCATGCAGGAGGATGTGGATGTAATCGGCCTCAATATTGGCGGTAGGCTGGGGGCGGTGGAGGAGGTGACAAAGCTCCTCAAGGAGAAAGGGATGGGGGATAGGCTGGTTGTGGCTGGGGGAACCATCCCACAAGAGGACTTCGAGTACTTGCACAGCATAGGTGTAGCCGGTATATTCCCACCCGGCTCCCCTCTGGGGAGCATCGTAGATTTCGTACAACAGCATGTGAACCAGTAAAAGGAGGGGACATGAAACGGCTCAGGTTACGAGGGAGAATCCGGCGCCCCACCGAGGATGAGGTACAGGAGATAGCCGACAGCCTGTACTTTTTCCCTTCGGACGAGGAGGTGGCCGAGTATACCGATGTGATCGACCGCTCTCTGGCACTCTTTGACCAGCTTGATGAGCTGCCACTCCCCCACCGTCCCATTAAGCACCGGGACCGGGACCCCGGCTACCGCCCCTCCCGGGAGGAGGACCCCCTTAACCTTTATATCACCAAGTGTTACATAAAAGGTGCGCCCCGGGGCAAACTGGCGGGAAAGCGGGTGGGCCTTAAGGACAACATCAGCCTGGCCGGAGTGCCCCTCTCCAATGGCTCCCGGCTGGCCGAGGGCTATGTGCCCGATATAGATGCCGCCGTCGTGGACAGATTGCTGGACGCCGGGGCAACCATTGTTGGCAAATTGAACATGGATGACTTCGCCTTCGCCGGCACCGGAGAAACCAGCGCCTTTGGCCCGCCGCGCAACCCGCACAACCCGGAGCACTCCGCCGGTGGCTCCTCGGGGGGCAGTGGAGCCGCCGTAGCCGCCGGTGAGGTGGATCTGGCCTTGGGGGTGGATGAGGGTGGCAGTGGCCGCGGCCCCGCGGCATGGTGCGGCGTGGTCAGCATCAAGCCCACTCACGGCCTGGTGCCTACATACGGCCTGACATATATGGATCATACCCTGGACTTCATGTGCCCCATAGCTCGCACTGTGGGGGAGGTGGCCCTGGCTCTGGAGGTGCTGGCCGGGGACGACTCACGGGATCCCCAGTGGGTAAGGGGGCCTATCAAAGTGGATAGGTACACCCGTGCTCTAGACAAAGATGTGGCAGGTATTAAAATCGGCATCATAAAGGAGGCCTTTTCCCTGGCGGTATCTGAGCCGGATGTTGACCAGGCCGTCCGTGACGCGGTTAAAAGCTTGGGGGCGCAAGGGGTGTCCTCTCAGGAGGTATCCTTGCCTATGTTCCGAGAGTCCAGAGCCATCTGGACGGCCCTCACTGCTCACTCCGTGGCGGCTATGGTGGAGTCCGACGGTGAGGGGTACTGGAGGGGTGGTTGGTGCAACATTGGCTGGCAGGAGACCTTCGGCCGCGCTCGGCGTATACGTGGCCACGATTTCCCCCCCCTGCTCAAGATGGTGGCCATTGAGGCCAAGTATATGATGCAGAACTACTTCAGCACCTACTACTCTAAGGCCCAGAACCTGCGGATGGCCTTCCGGGATGAGGTGGACCGGCTGCTCAAGGAGTACGATGTCCTCGCCTTGCCCACCATCCCCATGAAACCCATTAAGCTGCTAACGGAGCCGCTGGGGCTGCGGGAGATGGGCAGCCGGATTGCCTCAATCTCACGCAACACCCTGCCATTCAACCTCACCGGGCACCCCGCCATATCCGTGCCCTGCGGCCCCCAAGGCTCCATGCCCATCGGGCTGCAACTAGTGGGCCGGCACTGGCAAGAGTCCACATTGTTCCGCCTGTCCCAAGCCGTTGAACGGCAAGACCGATAGAGAGTAACATGTCCTTCCCATACGGAGGCTACACGGGACGTCTGCTGAGGGTGAACCTGACCACGGCAGAGATGGCGATGGAAGATCTGGACCCCGACGTATGCCGGAACTTTATCGGCGGCCCTGGCATAGCTGCCCGCATCCTGTTCCATGAAGTGCCCCCCTTCGTAGACTCCTTCGACCCTCGTAACAGGCTCATAATTGCTACCGGTCCCCTCACTGGCACTGGGGTGGAAGGGGCGGTGACGGCCTCCGTCGTCACCGTCAGCACCCTGTCCAACGGGGCGGTAGCCACCAATATGAATGGCACCTTGGCCCTGAAGATGAAGGAATGCGGCTATGACGCCGTAATCCTACAGGGCACCTCCCTCCGCTGGGTGTATTTACATATAGATGAGCAGGGCCAGGCGCGACTGCTGGATGCAAACGACCTGCTGGGGATGGATACCCTGCAGACCGAAGAGGTTTTGAGAACTCGCCACGGTGACAGGGCCCTGAGGCGCAGGGATGCCACCGTGTCTGTAGCTTGCATAGGCCCGGCGGGGGAGAATATGGTGAGGTTTGCCGGGTTGTACGGGTGCCAAGGCCACTCAGCCTCCAAGGGCGGCTCCGGAGCGGTGTTGGGCTCCAAACGGGTCAAGGCCATCGTCATCGGCCCTCCCCAGCAGGGCGGCAGTGTTGCCCAAATCTCCTATCCGGAACGAATGGAAGAGTTGCTCAAGTCTTGGCGTTTCAACCAGCGACGGAAGGGCATGGGGGCGCACACCTCGCTGCACGGCTGGTTCGGTCTCACCCACCAGAACCAGACCCTGGGCATACCCCCTATCAAGAACCTCACCTCAACCGACTTTGAGACCTGGTACGCCAACTACACGGAGGATGCTATACGCAGCCTGTTTGATGAGACTCCCGACCAGTGCCCAACCTGCGATTTCAACCACTGCAACCAGTGGCGTTTCAAGGAAGGCCGCCACAAGGGGCAGATTGCCGAAGAGCCGGAGTATGACACGGTTGCCGCCTTCGGCCCCAACTTGGGTATCAACGACCCCCAGGAGACGGTTTATCTGGCCGGGGTGGCCGACCGCTTGGGCCTGGAGTACAGTGAGCTGACCTTCTCCATCGGCTTGCTGATGGAGTGCTATGAGATGGGACTCATCAGCGATGGTGATCTGGACGGGGAGCCGCTGCACTGGGGTGACATAGACGGCGTAGAGAGGCTTATGAAAAAGATAGCGCACCGCCGGGGGTGCGGAGACCGTTTTGCAGGGGGGGCCTGGCGGACTGCTCAGGAGATTGGAGGTCAGGCACTGGATCTGGCCGTGGTCAACAAGAAAGGCCACACCCCTCAGGTGCACGATAACCGCACCTCCCAGCTTTTCCACTTTGGTGAAATCGTCTCCGAGGTGGGACATTATCAGAGCCTAGCCTTTCTCAAACTCCCAGGGAGGAATGTGGCTGGGCTACAGGCCGCCAGCGGGCTGGGAATGCCCCAGGACCTGCGCCGCCGCAGCATGTTCCAGGCGGCACCTGATATCCTGCCAGCCTACATGTTCATTACCCAGCTTCACGACCTGCTGGGGACATGTGTCGGACACTCCTCAGGGCAGACCATTGAGGAACTGGCACATATGCTGGACGCCGTAACCGGCATGGGCACCAGCCCCAAAGAGACTCTGCGCTGCTCACAGCGCTACATCAACCTGCTGCGGGTGTTCAACATCTCCCGGGGACTGGACGCCGCAACGGATGACACCACGGCCAAGCTGAAGATGGCCTCCGGGCGTCAGCCCTACCCGGACAAGCCCTTTGGCCGCTACTTTCCTATGTGGAAACGCCGCTACTATTTCAATATGGGCTGGGATGGCAAGGGGGTACCCAGAATCCAGACCCTCCGTAGGCTGGGTCTGGCCTACGCCCTGGACAGGCTGCCGAAATCCCAGCGGCGTCCCCGCCGGGTGAAACCACAGTGAGAGCAGGCTTATCCACTCTCTACTTGATGCGAGAGCCATTCTCCGTCATGGTTGATGAGGTGGAACGGACCGGTATTAGAAACTGGGAACTGGTAGACGATGGCCTGCACTCCCTGGATCGGCGGCGGTTGCGTGCCCTTAAAAGGCTAAAGGAATCACTGGGCCTGGACTTCGTCCTCCACGGCCCCTTGGGGGACACCAATATCGCCTCCTTCAGCCGTGTTGTGAGAGGTGTGGTGGTCAGGAGACTGCTTCGCTCTCTGGAGCTTGCAGCCGAGTTAGGGGTAGGGCTTTGGCTTTTTCACCCAGGCTCCTTCACCGAGCTGGCTGGGCTATACCGGCATCGCGAGTGGAGTGTCCAGGAGGAGTCCATTGGGCGGATAGTAGAGGCCGCCCGAAATCTGGAGATAGACATAGGTATAGAGAACATGCCTGCCGGCCCCGCCCGTTATCTGCTGGTCAAGGTTGACCAGTTTTTGCGTTTTTACGAGAGCACCGTAACCAGTGGGGTGGGCTTGGTGCTGGATGTGGGGCACGCCAATACAGTACACGAGGTAGATGAGTTCCTGGAGAAGCTGGGGCCGCGCATCACACACATCCACGCCCACGATAATGACGGCAGCTTTGACCGCCACAGGGCCATAGGCGAGGGCACTATAGACTGGAACATTGTGCTCACTGGGCTTAAACGGGCCGGGTTTACGGGAATGCTTTCCGTGGAGGCCATGCGGGCACCGGTGGAGAGCGTGCGCCGGCTTGAGGATAAAATAAGCCGGCTGTAAAAGGGCACCCACGGACCGTTAGTTAGCTTGGCCCCTGCCAGGCACAGTACTACGATACCGCTAACACCCGGACAATCCGGCTGTGAAGGGGGGGGGGTATGGCAGATGTGCTGCTGCTCATAAAGACAGGGGGCGCATCTGGGAGGCCCTCCCACGGAGTTTCACCGCCGGGCGTCTCCCAAGGAATCTAAGAAGGCCTCCAGCTTGTCTTTGAGGTCATCCTCGGAGACCACCGAGGGATCCAGATAGTCGCAGTCCAGCACCAAGGTGGGGATGCCCACCCTGTCCCGCAGAGCGTCCCGCACGGTTCGGATTATGGCGCAGGTCTGGGGACAGCCGATATTGGCCCAGTAGATGGCCCCTTGAGCCCTGTGCGACACGGCGTCGGCTACCGAGTCGGCTACGGCCTCGTCCAAGGGCCCGTGCATCTGGCGCATGACAGGGGTGGCGAAGTATTTGATGGCCAGGCTCCGGAGGGGGTCGATGGGGTCATACCGCCACTCCCCCCAGTGGTGGTAGTAAGGGTTGGCTACTATTGAGGCCCCTTGGTCCTGCTGCAGCCAATCTAATAGCTTCCAATTGTGGGTTGGTGGGTTAAAGAGCGTCATAATGCGGAATCGCTCCTCCGGGATCACCCCCTTACCGGTATCGGCCAGTTCCCGTACCTCGTTGTGCACCGCGTGGAAGTAGGCCACCGCCTCCGGGCTGCCGCTGGCCAGCCAGTAGACATTTACCATCTGACACCCTCGGCGGTTGGGCATGGGGGTGGGCACTAGAGAACGCAGGCGGTAAATCTCTCGGTGCAATTCCACCTGGCGCTGGGACTCCTCCATAACTTCGGCTAGGCGGTCGTAGTCCAGGCGGCGATAGGTAATCCGCTCCAGGAAGGATACCATTTCCCGCAGCTCTTGGACGTAGTACTCGGCCTGGTTCTCCGTGAGCCGGTAGGGTCGTTCTACAAAGTGGGAAGGTAGGCCGTAAAGCTCCTTGAGCAGCCCGCCGCTCTTAACGGAGCTGTCGCACGCTTGGTGGCTATAAACCAGGGCATCCGGACGGGGCATCCACCCCTGGGCGAACAGGGCAGCCATCACTCGGTGGGTGGAGCAGACTTCAGAGGGAAGCCCGAAGCCACGGGCGGCGGCGAAGAGTTCTTCGTAGTTCTTGAGGGATGGGGGTAGGGTGGTAGCCAGGCATTCTAGGTGCAACGGCACCACATCCATGGCGATAAATAACTCGGTGGGCAGCATGATGGAGTGGGCCACCACCGGTTTGCCTTCCTCGTGAGCCTGTCTCACCCGCCGGTAGTAGGCGGCAACTAGATCATAGTACAGCACATCGCTGGGGTATCCCGTCCCCCGGCGACGGTGACCGGCTATCCCTTCCAGCACCTCTATCATGCCGTCAAAACGGCTGAGGTCTACCACGCTGGCTTTCAACAGCCACATCCTCCTCTTTTATCGGTGCCGCACCTCCATCATGCGGTTAGCAGCTCGGATATGCTGACATCGCCCCTCAGTAATAGATGCAGCTCCTCAATTAGCCGCTATGTTATCATAGCTCCAAGCTGACGGTAACGGCGGCTGTGGCCATGATGATAGGCTCGCCGCCGGGGAAGGGAACCTCTAGGCCGCCGGGAACCGCCTTAAGGGACTTGGTGCCGAAGGGCAGGACATCCAGCACCCCGTCAGCCCTCACTTCATCCGGGCGGGGCACCCCTACCAGCACATCCACGCGCATGTCATCTGGTCCCTTGTCCAACTGGCGCACTAGGGGCAGACCGTTGTGGCGGATGGCCGCCTCCACCGCCCTGCGGGCGGCCTTGGTGACATCGCCGCCATGGACATCCATTCCCGTGCCCATTTCAATCACCATCGGTTTCTGTGCCATGCTATCCTCCCTCAAATATAATTTGCTTAGTGAACACTTTCTTCCCACCCGCCAGCCCGGACAATTTCTCAGGGGCGGGGGGCGAACCCCCCAAACACCTCCACAGGCTGACACTGGGAGTCGTTTCTCTTACTATTTCCATCAGGGCGGCTTGGCACCGTCCTCCCTGTGCCACAGCCTGAGACTGATTATATGCATAATATTATCAACTTACCTCGTAAAAAGCCTATTGAAGTTGGCTGTTGTATGCCGGGCCACCTCATTCGGGGTAACACCCTTTATTCGGGCCAGCTTCTCTGCCACCTGGCGTACATGGGCCGGCTCGGTGGCCCGGCCGGGCATCGGGTAGGTGTCCGTCTCAAGGAGCAGCCTTTCCAAGGGCAGT
>JASLXN010000073.1 GCA_030740315.1 Dehalococcoidia bacterium
CCTAATAAGCGGCCCTGTGGAGATGGCGGAGGGCACCGTAGTAGGGCCGGGCGCCAAGCTGGTGGGCCCAGCGGCTCTGGGGAGTGGATGCCGCATAGATGAAAGGGCTGTGGTGGACGGCTCCGTCCTGTGGGACAAAGTCTGGGTCAAGAGTGGGGCCGTAGTAAGAGACTCCGTGCTGGCCTCAAACTGCGTGGTGGACGAAGGCAGCCTAGTGGAGGGCCGGGTGCTGGGCCAGGGTGAGGAGGTGAAAAAGGCCCTCTCCGCTACACCCAAAGGCAAGAAACGTCGTTAGTGTAGCTTAAGAGCGCACAGCAAACGGAGGCAACTTGACCATACAGTTTGGCACAGATGGCTGGCGTGGGGTCATCGCCCAGGACTTCACTTTTGAGGGTGTACGGGCCTGCGCCCAGGCCACCGCAGACTATCTACAGCAGGGCGGACGGGCTGGGCAGGGCGTGGTTATTGGGTATGACACCCGTTTCGCCTCCGAAGACTTCGCCGCTGCCGCTGCAGAGGTGCTGGCAGCTAACGGCGTTAAGGCGTTCCTGTGTTCCCGGCCCACCCCCACCCCAGTTACCGTCTTCGGTCTGCTGGAGAAGGCTGCTGGGGCTGCCATCATAATAACCGCTAGCCACAACCCTCACCGCTACAACGGGTTCAAGCTGCGGGAGCATGATGGCACGGCCCTGTCACCCAAGGCAGCCTCCCGCATAGAGGCCCTAGCTTCCGCCGCATTGGCCCAATCCACACCCCCCCTTCCCCTAGCCGAGGCCACCTCCAGGGGTCTGGTAGAGCTATATGACCCCCGCTCCACCTATCAGACACGCCTGGCCTCCCTGGTGGATGTGGAAAGGCTACGCCGGAACTCGCTCAAGGTGGTGGTAGATCCCATGTACGGAGCGGGGTTAGGATACTTATCGGAGTTGTTATCCGGCGGGCAGATACAGTTGAGCCATATCCATCAGGAGTGCAACCCCAACTTCCCAGGCCTCAGCCCGGAGCCTATAGCCCCCAACCTGACCCCACTGGGGGCCGCCGTCCGCCGTCGTCACGCCAGCATGGGCCTAGCCACCGATGGCGACGCCGACCGGGTGGGGGTGGTGGATGAGAACGGGCAGCCCCTATCGGCCCCGGAGGTGTTCTCCCTTCTGGCCCTCTACTACCTGGAGTTCAGGGGGCAGAGGGGGCCCATAATCCGTAGCCTGCCCTCCACTGCCATGCTTGATAAGCTGGGTGACTCCTTCGGTATTCCCGTTAGCAAAACACCGGTGGGCTTCAAGCATATCGCACCCCTCATGCTGAGCGAGGATGCCCTTTTAGGCGGCGAGGAGAGCGGTGGCTATGGCTTTCGAGGCCATGTGCCAGAGCGCGATGGTATCATGGCCTCCCTGTGCTTCGTGGACATGGTAGTAACCACGGGAAAGCCGCTTTCCGCCTTGGTGGACTACCTCTACCAGAAGGTAGGCCGCCATTGCTACAAGCGCCAGGATATCCACTTTTCCCCATCCCTTAGGGATGAGGCACGGCAGCGGCTGGTTGAGGCCTACCCTGCCACCCTGGACGGTGTGTCCGTGGACAGTAAAGACACACAGGACGGGTTCTACTTCCTGATGACCGACGGCTCCTGGCTACTGATTCGGTTCTCAGGCACCGAGCCTCTAATGCGAATCTATGCAGAAAGCACCCTGCCTGAACAGGTGGACAGGCTGTTGGCCTCAGGAAAGCGCTTGGCGGGGGTGTGACTGTGGCCAACTTAGACAGTTCCAGCGCAATAAAGGCCTTAGACCCCTCAAGCATGCGCCAGCACCTCTCCAGTATGCCTACCCAGTGCCGTCAAGCATGGCAGCGGGCACTGGATATGAGGCTGCCCGATAGCTACAACGCAGTATCGCGGGTGGTGGTGGCCGGCATGGGAGGCTCAGCCATCGGGGGCGACCTAGTGGCCGCCCTAGCACACCTTGAGGGCAAGAGCCTCCAGGTGCACCGCGGCTACGCCCCACTGCCCCCCTTAGACGATACCACCCTAGTAGTCCTGTCCAGCTACTCGGGGATGACCGAAGAGACCCTATCCTGCATAGACTCCATAATGGACTGTCCGTCCCCCAAGGTCATCGCCACCAGCGGCGGCAGGTTGGCCGAGATAGCCAGCGACCGTGACATCCCTGTGTTCCCGATTGAATACTCCGCCCCCCCACGGGCGGTTATCGGCTACAGCTTCTTCGGCCTGCTGGGCCTCCTCTACCGCCTGGGCTTCATGTCTCACTGTACCACCGCCGTGGAAGGCGCCCTGACGCTTATGGAGTCCTTGGTGGACAGGCTCAAGGAGTCGCAACCCACCACCTCCAACCCCGCCAAGCAACTGGCCCTGAAGATGGAGGGGAAGCTGCCCGTCCTCTACGGGGCCGGCTTCATGGAACCTGTGGCCCGGCGCTGGAAAACGCAGGTAAACGAGAACAGCAAGTCCTGGGCCGTGTTTGATATCCTGCCGGAACTGAACCACAACGCCGTGGTGGGATATCCCAACCCCACCTCCGTGACACAGGGGAGCTTGGTGGTACTTCTAAGCTCCCCGCTGCTGCACCCACGCGTACTCCTCCGCTACCAGATTACCCGTGAAATCCTGGAGCGCGAGGGTGTCGCCCATCAGGAGCTACAGGGTGAAGGAGAAGGCCCCCTAGCCCATATGGCGAGCCTTATCGTATGGGGCGACTATGTCAGCTACTACTTGGCCCTGCTCTACGGCGTTGACCCCACGCCGGTGGAGACCATCAACTACCTCAAAGACAGGCTGGTGAGATATGGACTTCCGGCTTAGCCCAGAGGAAGAGGCCTTCCGTGAGGAGGTAGTCGGCTTTCTGGCGCAGGAGCTTTCAGAGGCTGTGCGCCTGGAATACGAGGAGCGGGGCCTGCCTGGCCCCCTCTATCATGCCTTTTTGCGCAAGCTGGGCCAGCGCGGCTGGCTGACCCTCACTTGGCCGGAGGAGTACGGTGGCCTGGGCCGGCCCCCGATTTACCGTTTCATCATGGTGGAGGAGATGGCCAAGAGGGGGGTGGAGTACCGGAATGTTGCGGAGTCCATAGTGGCCCCCAGCCTTATGCTTTGTGGCAGTCCCCAGCAGAAAGAACACTACCTGCCCCTCGTCGCCAGCGGTGAGGCCGTCTTCGCTCTACTATATTCGGAGCCACACGCCGGCTCAGACCTGGCCTCCTTGGAGCTACAAGCAGGCTCTGATGGGGCCGGTTACACCTTATCGGGCCAGAAATTGTTCTCCTCTGAGGCGGATATGGCCCACTACGCCTGGGTTGCCTCCCGCACCGACCTCAATGCCCCCAAGCACCGGGGGATTAGCATCTTTCTGTTAGACATGAAGACCCCGGGCGTGACGGTGCGCCCACTAATAAGCATGGCCGGAGACCGCCGCTTCAACGAGGTGTTTATAGATAACGCCCGCGTCGGGCGGGAGTCCCTGATAGGCGAGGAAAATCGGGGCTGGTACTATGTGGCCGCTGCGCTGGACTTTGAGCGGGCCACCGCCGGAGCCGCCATGTTCATAGGCAACGCTACCTATCTTGTGTCCCGGATGATAGATTATGTCAAGGATAATCCGGCAGTGCAAATCGGCTGCCCAGAACTGCGATCTAAAATCAGTGGGCGGGCTACTGAGCTGGAGGTGCTGCGCATGCTCTCCTACCAGGTGCTATCGCTGATGTCTGGGGGCCATGCGCCCACTTACCAGGCCTCCATGGTAAAGCTCTTTGGCTCAGAGCTGACCCAGCGCCTTTCCGGCACGGCGAGCGCTGCATTGGGGCTCTATTCCCAGTTGGGACGGGCCAGCCCCAGAGCACCCTACGGTGGAGAGTTGGGCCTCTTCTACATGCGGGCGGTGTCAGACTCCATCCGCGGTGGCACCTCGGAGGTACAGCGTAACATTATCGCCATCAGGGGTCTTGGTCTCCCAACTCAATAGGAGGAAGCAATGGACTTCAAGTTCACCCCGAAGGAAGAGGCATTCCGGGAAGAATTAGCCGGTTTTGTCAAAAACGAGCTGCCCCCTGACTGGCTGGGAGCTGAGGAGGAGTATACACCGGAACGGTGGCCGATGACCAGGGCCACCAGCGCCAAGCTGGGGAAGCGTGGCTGGCTCTCCCAGAGCTGGCCCAAGGAGTACGGTGGCCAGCAGGCTCCGCTGCTCACCCAGCTTGTGTTCCAAGAGGAGGCCAACTACTGGGGTATTCCAGGCATCGGGATGGGCATTGGCGGGACGGCCTGGGTGGCCCCCTCCCTTCTTATGTACGGCACCCCGGAGCAGAAGCAGGAGCATCTGCCACCCATCGCCTCCGGAGAGCGTTTCTGGTGCACCGGGTACTCTGAGCCCGGCTCAGGCTCAGACCTGGCCAGTCTCAGCACCAGGGCGCGTCTGGATGGGGACCATTTCATAGTTGACGGGCAGAAGGTCTGGACCAGCGCCGCCCATGTGGCCGATTGGTGCTGGCTGGCGGCACGCACTGACCCAGCCGCCCCCCAGCACAAGGGCATCAGCATGTTGCTGGTAGACATGAAGACCCCCGGCATCACCGTACGACCCCTTGTTAACATGGCCAACGCACACTCCTTTAACGAGGTCTACTTTGACGGTGTGAGGGTGCCCAAAAGCGGTTTGGTGGGGGAGCTCAACCGGGGATGGTACATTGTTATGACCGCCCTAGACTTTGAGCGGGCCTGGCCCGGCGTGCGCTACGCCAGTATCGCCCGCCGCATTATGGATGAGTTGCTGAAGTACACCTTGCAGGCTGGTCTCAAACCCCAGCACCGCACCCGCCTGGCCCAGATAGCAGTGGAGACAGCGGTGGGCCGAGCATTGTCATGGCGTGTGGTAGATGTAATCAACCATGACCGGGTGCCCAATTTTGAGGCCTCAGAGGTCAAGGTGTTCACGACTGAAGTGGTGGCCCGGGCCATCCAGACGGGCCTGGAAATCCTGGGGTTATACGGTCAACTCTCCCCTGATTCCCATCAAGTCCGCCTACAGGGGTGGCTGGAGCAGATTTACCAGGTGATTGTGGGCAACCTCATTGCCGGTGGCAGCTCCGAGGTTCAACGCAACATCATAGCCCTCAGAGGCCTGGGACTACCCCGGTAGCCTGCTCGTTGAGGCTGGGCCGTCCCCCAATCCCTCCCCCAATCCCTCACCGCTGCTATCGTGCTGACGCACGTTATCAATGGCGTGGTCGCCCCCGGCTGTATCAGCCCGTCCTCTCTTGCGGCTCCGTATTACCGCTTGGTGTACTGAGGAGCCTTGCGGGCACGCTTGAGGCCGGGTTTCTTGCGCTCCTTCACCCTGGCATCCCGCGTGAGAAGCCCCGCCTTTTTCAGGGTCACCCGATACTCCGGGTTGAGGACCACCAAGGCACGGGCCAGCCCATGGCGGATGGCCTCAGCTTGGGCGCTTATGCCGCCTCCGGCGACTGCAGCCATGGAGTGAAAGCTACCCAACGTATTGGTAATGCGTAACGGGTCAAGAACAGCGACACGGTTAGCCAGCCGGGGAAAGTAATCCTCCATGGATTTACCGTTGATGACGACAGGCCCTTCCCCGGAGTACAGTCGCACCTTGGCGATGGCCGTCTTTCTCTTCCCCGTGCCGTAGTAGTAGTTGTTCTCCGTCATTCGCCTTCCTTCTTAACTCGCTTCTCCCGAGCCTGAGGATTGACTGGTTCTCTGGCATAGACAGTTAGTTTCTTGCGCATGGCCCGGCCCAGCCTAGTCTTGGGCAACATACCCACTACAGCCATTTCCACTACCCTCTCCGGTCTGGTAGCCATCACCTCTCCCAGCACAGTCTGCTTCAGACCCCCCGGATAGCCGGAGTGCCGATAGTAGATTTTTCCCTCCAACTTCTTCCCGGTCACCCGTACGCGCGCGGCGTTGACTACCACAACATAGTCGCCGGAGTCAATATTGCGCGCATAGCTGGGCTTGTGTTTGCCCATAAGGAGCTTGGCCACCTGCGTGGCCATCCGTCCCAGCACCTGGTTCGATGCATCTATGATGTGCCGCTGCCGCTGTATCTCGGAAGCCTTGGGGCTATATGTTTTCATAGTGGTCTCCTAAAGGGACAGCGTAGTTTACCTTCATCAAGCACAGGCCGTTTGGGGGTAATGCGGGACCGGCCATGCCCCGTTTTCCCGTGTTAACCAGGTCATGGAACTGATTTACTCCCAAGCGGCCTCTGCCTACCTGCAATAACGAGCCAGCCGTATGGCGCACTTGGTGTGGCAAGAATGAGCTGGCCTCAATGTCAAAAGTGACCATCTCCCCCTTCTTCTCCACCGCCGCCCGGTATACGGTGCGTACCGCGCGGCCTACCTGCACCGGCGTAAAGGATGAGAAATCGTGCTCACCCACCAACTCCAGGCAGGCTAGATCCATGGCTTCCACATCCAGGAGGCTGGGGAAAAAATAGCTGAAGCGGCGCTTCAGTGGTGAGGGCGCCCGGCTATTAAATATGGAGTAGCGGTAGGCCCGGCTGGTGGCCTGGCGGCGCACATCCAGGTCGCGGCCCACCAAATATGCCTGCCTCACCGCGACAGCGTCCGGCAGATAATGGTTGAGGGCACGCAGCCAGACAGAGGGCGGAAACAGCACCCGGCTGCGAAAGGACACAATCTGCTCCCGTGCATGAACGCCGGTATCGGTGCGGCTGGCCGCCTGCACCCTGATATCCTCATCGGTAAACCGCTTCAGAGTCGCCTCTATCTCGGCCTGCACGGTGTGGGCATTGGCCTGATATTGGAACCCGTGGTACCCACCACCGTCATACTCCACAACCAGGGCAACCTTGTTCATTAGCTACACCAACTCCAACCTAGCCCGGGGGGCAGCGTCACCCTTGCGGGGCCCCAGCTTTACGAGCCGGGTGTACCCGCCGGGCCGCTGGCTGTACCTTTCGGCCAGGGCCTTGAAGGTCTTATCCACAATGGACTCATCATACACCACCCCCAGCGCCTGCCTGCGGGCATGTAGTGAGCCTTTTTTACCCAGCGTGATTACCTTCTCCGTTAAGCGTTGCACCTCCCTGGCCTTGGCCTCAGTAGAGATGATATGCTCATGCCGCAGCAGGTCCGTTACCTGGTTGCGGAGTAGTGCCAAGCGGTGAGCCGTGGGACGGCTTAGCTTGCCTCCAGCGTTACGGTGTCTCATTCTCGCCCTCAGCTTCTTCTACAACCAC
>JASLXN010000074.1 GCA_030740315.1 Dehalococcoidia bacterium
CTTGGCGGCTGGAGCGGGGTGGATCCACCCGTTCCCATCCCGAACACGGAAGTGAAACGCCCCAGCGCTGACGATACTTGGGAGGAACCTCCCCGGGAAAATATGCCGCTGCCAGGAGGCTAAAGGGGGCCCCCACTCGGGGGCCCTATTTTTTATACCGATTTTTAACACCGGTGCTAAGAATTAGGCGTGAATCCTTTTGACCTTTCGACTACCCTGGGGTATAATGGAGACAAATCGAGAGGGGGCCTTATTCCGGGCTTGGATACAGGGCAGCAAGCACTAACCGCAGACGCTGAGTCGTTTGCTCAGATGGAGGCCCAGTTTATTACGCCCAAACCGGTGAGGCGAGGTGAGGTGGTAAAGGGTGTGGTGGTGGCTCTGGATAAGGATGGTGCCTGGGTCAGCATAGGATCCAAGTCTGAGGGAATAATCCCGCCGGCGGAGATGAAGTCCGCTGATGGTGCTGTTAACATAGGGGAAGAGGTTCCTGTGCTTGTGGTGGCCACTGGACGGGGGGAAGGCAGCCTACTCCTGTCATATGATAGGGCAAGGAGCTTGGTGGGGTGGGAAGAACTGGCAGAATACCAAGAGGCTGACGAAACGGTGACGGCTGAGGTCATTGGCTTCAACCGTGGCGGGCTGGTGGTAAGGTGTAGGGGTGTAGAAGGGTTTGTCCCTCTGTCGGAGTCCGTGGGCCGTCGCATAGAGGAAAGAGTAGGCCAGGAGTTGCAGGCCAAAGTTTTAGAGGTCAATCGGCGGGGACACCGACTTATACTATCGGAGAGGATAGCCTTCGTGGAGACAAGGGAAGAGCGTAAGGCCCAGGTTATCTCTCAGCTTGAAGAGGGGACTACCATTGAAGGCCGGGTGACTGGGATTCAGGACTACGGAGTCTTCATTGATGTGGGTGGTGCCGATGGACTCTGCCCCCTAGCGGAGATGTGCTGGGAGCGGGGCAAGACCCCACGTGACCTGGTGCAGAAAGGGCAAGAGGTGAAGGCGGTGGTGGTGAAGGTGGAGCCGGAGGCCAGACGGGTATTGCTGAGCCTGAAAAAGGCTACACCCCACCCCTGGGAGACGATGGTGGACAAGTACCAGATAGGCCAGCGGGTGTCTGGTACAGTGACTAGACTGCTTGCCTTTGGTGCCCTGGCCCGCATCGAAGACGGCGTCGTTGAGGGGCTGGTGCACATCTCTGAGCTAAGCGACCGTCGCGTCTCCCATCCTACAGAGGTTGTAAAGGAAGGGCAGGTGCTTCCCTTGAAGATTTTAAGTATTGATCCCCAGAGACGGCACTTACGCCTCAGTTTGAGGCAGGCTTTAGAAGAGGAATATTGTAGCCCGGGGGGCAGTGGCTATGGCCAAGGGATTTGAGCGTTTTTCGGATAGGGCGCGCAAGGTACTCAGCTTAGCTCAAGAAGAGGCCCAGCGCTTTAATCACAGCTATATCGGCACAGAGCACATTTTGCTTGGGCTGGTGCGTGAGGGTGAGGGTGTGGCTGCCCGGGTCTTATCCAACTTGGGCGTCGACCTGCACAAAGTGAGGGCAGCCGTTGAGTTCATCATCGGTCGTGGAGAGAAGCCGCCTACAGGTGAGATAGGCCTTACCCCTAGGGCCAAACGGGTTATTGAACTATCCGTAGACGAGGCTCGCCAGCTCACCCACAACTACATCGGTACCGAGCACCTATTGTTGGGATTGCTGCGTGAAGGAGAAGGGGTTGCCGCCGGGGTGCTGGAGAGTCTGGGCATGAACTTGGACAAGGTCCGCTCCGAGGTGAACCGTATTCTACAGTCCACCACCTCCCCCCAGCCGTGGTCGCGGCCGTCCACTAAAACGCCGACCCTGGACCAGTTGGGGATGGATCTCACCGCCCTGGCGCGCTCCGGGCGCATGGACCCGGTTGTGGGCCGGCAAACTGAGATTGACCGGGTTATCCAGATATTGAGCCGGCGCACCAAGAACAACCCCGCCCTTATTGGATTGCCAGGTGTAGGCAAGACGGCCATCGTAGAGGGGCTTGCCCACCGCGTGGTGGCAGGGGATGTGCCGGAAAGCCTACAGGGACGCCGCCTGATATCCCTGGATGTCGGCGCGCTGGTGGCCGGCACCAAATACCGGGGCGAGTTTGAAGAGCGTCTTAAGAAGGTGCTGGAAGAAATAAGAAACGCCAAGAACTGCATACTGTTCGTGGACGAATTGCATACAATCGTAGGGGCGGGTGCCGCTGAGGGGGCTGTGGATGCCGCCAACATACTCAAACCCCCGCTATCCCGGGGTGAGCTACAGTGCATCGGTGCCACCACCATGGACGAGTACCGCAAACATATAGAGAGAGATGCGGCCTTGGAGCGTCGCTTCCAGCCGGTGCTGGTTGAAGAGCCTGCCAAAGAGGATACCCTGGATATCCTCCGCGGCGTCAAGGAGCGCTACGAGGAACACCATAAGGTTGAAATCAGTGATGAAGCCCTGAAAGCCGCCGTTAACATGGCCTCCCGCTACATAGCGGACCGGTTCTTGCCCGATAAGGCTATTGATGTGGTGGATGAGGCCGCCTCCCGGGTGCGAATCCGCACTGGAGGCACACCCATCGGCATCAAGGAGGCCCAGCGGGCGCTGGAGACGGTGCGCAAGGATAAGGAGGAGGCCATATCCGGCCAGCAATACGAGTTCGGCGCCGAGCTTAGGGAGCGCGAGCGTGGCCTGGTGGAGAAGCTGGAGAAGATGGAGAAGGAGTGGCAGGAGGATCGTAGCCAGGATAAGGCTGTGGTCACTGAGGAGGATGTTTCACAGGTCGTCAGCATGTGGACCGGCATACCGGTCTCCCGCTTGGCCGAGGACGAGACAGAGCGGCTGTTGCATATGGAAAAGGAATTGCACAAGCGTATTATGGGCCAAGAAGAGGCTGTGGTAACCATAGCCAAGGCTATACGCCGCGCTCGGGCCGGCCTCAAAGACCCTCGCCGCCCCATAGGCAGTTTCCTGTTCTTGGGCCCCACCGGAGTGGGCAAGACCGAGGTGGTGAGAGCCTTATCCGAGTTCATGTTTGGCACCGAGGAAACCCTCATCCGCCTGGATATGTCCGAATACATGGAGCGCCACACCGTGTCCCGTCTTATCGGCGCTCCACCGGGATATGTAGGCTATGATGAAGGCGGCCAGCTTACAGAGCGGGTGCGCCGTAAGTCATACTGTGTCATCCTGCTGGATGAGATTGAGAAAGCGCACTACGATGTATTTAATATACTGCTGCAAATCTTTGACGACGGCCATCTGACCGATGGCAGGGGCCGTAAAGTGGACTTCCGCAACTCCATAGTGGTGATGACTAGCAACATCGGGGCCGAGCTTATCCGCAGGGATGACACTATGGGATTCGTGTCTCGCGGAGAAGATACCAAGTCTCAGGATCAGGCCTACAAGCGCATGAAGGACAAGGTGCTGTCCGAGGTTAAACGCACCTTCAGGCCAGAGTTCCTAAACCGCCTTGATAGCCTGGTGGTCTTCCACTCCCTCAGCCGGAACCACATCTGCAGCATAGTGGACCTGATGATGAACCTGGTGGCCATTCAGCTAAAGGAGAAGGGTCTGAGCATGGAGACCACGGAGGCCGCCCGAGAACTGCTGGCGGAGAAGGGCTATGACCCCACTTTCGGTGCCCGTCCTCTGCGCCGGGTTATCCAGGACATGGTGGAGGACCCTCTATCGGATAAGCTACTGGCCGGGGAGTTCCACGATGAGGATACCGTGATCATAGACCGGGAGGGGGATGAAATAGTGATGCATGCCCGGACACTGGCCGAGGTGGGAGAGCGGAGCTAACCTCCCCCCCCTCCACACACACAATAATGGCAATCGTTAACAGGGGAAGCACCTTCCGGGTGCTTCCCCTGTTTCTTGGATTTGGCTGTTGACCCCATGGCGTTACACAGCAGATAATGGTAGGCAGACCGAGACTTGAATAGGAAGGTGCCTATGCCCCAGGAATATGTAGAAGTGCCCATAACGGGCAAAGTGCTCCGGGTGGAGGTGGAGGTTGGTAGCAAGGTGGAGGAAGGTGCAGTGCTGTGTATCATCGAGTCCATGAAGATGGAGAACCCTATTCTGGCCACGGTGGGGGGGCAGGTGCAGGAGATTTCGGTAACTCCGGGCCAGCAAGTGAAAAGCGGTCAGGTTCTGGCGGTCATAGAATACTGAGGCGATAGGCGTGGACAAGGCCAGGGCCCAGTTTGTGTGCAGCCAGTGCGGCCGCGAGGCCGCCAAGTGGCTGGGGCGCTGTCCCAGGTGCGGGGGTTGGAATACGCTGGAGGCACATTCACTGGCGGCGGGATCCGCCACCCCGCAGGAGATAGCCTCTCTGGGCACGGCACCCGTGTCCCGGATGTCCCTCTCCTATGCAGAAGCGAATCGGGTGTTGGGTGGTGGCCTCGTCCCAGGCTCCCTTGTACTTCTGGCCGGCGAGCCCGGTATTGGCAAATCCACCCTGGTGCTGCAACTGGCCCAGGCCGTGTCATCGGCTTGCGGCCCGGTAGCCTACATCTCCGGTGAGGAGTCCGCCCTTCAGATAAAGCTGAGGGCGGAGCGGTTAGGGGTGAAGGGTGACGGCCTTTTTCTCATTGCCGAGACCGACCTTGAGGCCGCTCTGGCCGGGCTGGAAGGACTCTCACCGCGACTGGTGGTAATAGACTCCATCCAGACGGCCTTCCTACAGGAGGTCTCCGGCGCACCCGGGAGCCTGTCACAAGTCAGGGAGTGCACCTTGCGCCTCATGGCGTGGTCCAAGGGCCACTCCGTGCCGGTGGTGCTGGCGGGGCATGTCACCAAGGACGGTTCCATAGCCGGGCCCAAGGCATTAGAGCATATCGTGGATGTAGTACTCTACCTGGAAGGGGACGCCAACAGTAGCTATCGGCTGCTGCGGGGGGTGAAGAACCGCTTCGGCTCCACACAGGAGGTGGGCATATTTGAGATGGGGGCCGGTGGGCTTTGCGAAGTGGCCAACCCATCACGTGTTTTCCTGTCCTCCCATCAGGAAGAGGCCGCTGGATGTGCCGTGGTGCCGGCTGTGGAGGGCAGCCGGGTTCTCCTGGCCGAAGTCCAGGCCCTCACCTCTCCCACCGGCGCCGGCGTGCCACGCCGCATAGCCAGCGGGGTGGACTTCTCCCGTCTGCTGCTCCTGGCGGCGGTGCTTGCCAGGCGCTGCGGGCTTCCCTTGGGCTCCCAGGACATCATCGCCAATGTGGTGGGCGGCCTTTCCCTTGATGAGCCGGCTGCAGATCTGGCCATCGCCCTGGCGGTAGCCTCATGCTATTGGGATGCCCCCCTGGCACCGGATACCGTGGTGGTGGGAGAGGTGGGGCTTACCGGTGAACTGCGCCCGGTGTCTGCCCTGGAGAGGCGGCTGGCCGAAGCCGCCCGGCTGGGCTTTAGCCGCTGCCTGGCACCGCCCGGAGAGACGGCCGTGCCGGAGGGCATGGAGCTTATACTTGTGGCCACCCTGGGGCAGGCGCTACGCCTGGGGTTGAGACGCCGTAAACAGGCGAGGGTTAGCGCCTCCACTGACGACTAAGGCCCAGCGGCGTAGGCTACCCTCAGATGTGGCCTTACAAACCCGGGTTGTGGGGCCAAGCCCGTGATGGTATTTTAGAGGTGCGTGACAATCAAAGCCGGGAGTACCGTTAGGAGGCGACTATGTCGGAGACGGATGAGCTTACGCAGAAGCTGAGTTCCCAGAGGCAGGAACTGCTGGATGTTCTGTGCCAGTTGGATGACCAGAAGGCCGGGCAGCGCCCGGCGGACGGGGAGTGGTGCACCAAGGAGCAACTGGTGCACCTGTCCCAGATGGAGCAGCGCTGGCTAGGCTGGGCGCTCCAAGTGCGGGACAACCCCGGTTGCACGGTGGGTTCCACCGGAGGCAACCCGGAGAGTTTCCCCGATGCCATGACCTGTTCCTTGTCCGACCTGCTGAGCCAGTTGACGGGCGTTCGGCAGGATACCCTTAACACCATCCGGGGGCTGAATGAGGAGGAGCTGGGGCGGACGGGAAAACACACCGAGTTCGGGGAGATGAGCGTGCTTCAGATGCTGCGCGCCCCCTACCGGCATGACCGGATGCACATGGAGCAGATACAGGGCAAAGAAGTCTCCTTTAAGCCTCGCCAGGGATAGAGAGGGTACGTCAGTAGCCCCACATCACAGTGCTCAGTACCGGTTTGGGCTGGTCAGACCGTCCGTCCCTTTTCTGTTATATCTAGGGACTACAGCCAGTCCAGCACCCGCTCATCGTGTTCAAATGCGGCCAGGAGGACATCAGAGAGGTACTTGACCCTCATGCCGGGGGCCATCCTGGTCGCCTTGCGCACCAGGTTGCCGTAGCAGACAATACAGTCCACCACCAAGGTATCTACCCCCTCGTCCCTGGCCCGGTCAAAGATGGCCTGGGGGATCACCTGGCAGCAGTACTTGGGTATCTTCACCACATCCAGACCCTTTACCTGATCCAGAAGGTTGCGGTAGCTCGCCCAGTCCAGGTCAAAGTTCTGCTCCGGGACATAGATGGGGCGGCGGTGGGAGAGGCCACCAAAGTAACCTATCTTCATGTCCAGGCGGAGATCCGCCCCTTTAAGGCGCTCGGTCAGGATGTCAAAGGCGTAATTCTGGTTTATCCCGCAGTCGGAGTGGAATCTCTTGGCCAGGTATGCGCACCAGATGCAGAAGTAGTGCATGTCCTTTACCCCTCGCTCCCGGGCCCGGACGATATTCATGTCTAGGAACTCGCGGATGGACTCCTCTGCCGGGGCGGTATCATTTCCACCCATAACTGCGCCGTGCAGGAGCGGCGCACCACAGCAGTACTCCTTTTCTAGGAAGAC
Source organism: Dehalococcoidia bacterium (assembly GCA_030740315.1). Classification (GTDB taxonomy): domain Bacteria; phylum Chloroflexota; class Dehalococcoidia; order JACVQG01; family JAHKAY01; genus JASLQE01. The sequence goes on from JASLXN010000074.1 coordinate 6,877, forward strand.
ATAGTCCACCCCCAGCCGCTACAGCAGGAGGGCGTAGGAGCGCAGGGGCAGTGCGGTGCCGAAGCAGGCGCAGCCGATGACGACCAGGTTTTCGGCGTTGCCCTTTTTGGGCCTGATTTCAAGCCCGCCTATGATGCTGTTACGCAGCACGAGAGAGGGATAGTATATACCGTTCTGTCTTATGGCATCGGCCTGCTGCTGGGGATCTGTCTCGTGGCGGGCGCCGATGGACCTCATGGCACCCTCAATCGAACGTATCGCCGTAATTCTTCCCTGACGGCGGCCTAGCTTATCAGCCGCTTTAGCCTCCTGTTGCCGTGGGCTGTCGGTCCAGGTCAGCG
>JASLXN010000075.1 GCA_030740315.1 Dehalococcoidia bacterium
TTGTCCTGGGTATCCTATCGCAGAACACAACGGACAGGAACGCCCGCCTCGCTTTTAGGGCGCTCAAGGCCGCCTTCGTCCACTGGGGGGATGTGGCCCAGGCCCCTGAGCCGAAAATAGCCGAGGCCATTCGCCCCGCCGGTCTTCACCATGCCAAGGCCCGCTACGTCAAGATAGCCGTCCAAAGGGCGGTGGAGCAAGGAGGAGGTAATGGCCAACACCATGGCTCCAGACTAGACTTCCTGGCCTCCATGTCCGTGGAAAAGGCCTTGGCCTATTTGGAGACACTGCCCGGGGTGGGCCCTAAGACAGCTCGGATCGTGCTGCTGTTCGGCATGGGCATTCCCGTATTCCCGGTGGACACTCATGTGCACCGGGTCTCCCGCCGCCTAGGTATAATAGGCCCTAAAGTATCTAGGGAGCAGGCCCACCGTGTATTGGAGCAGTTTTTCCCACCTGATGACTACTATTTCGCCCACATGCTGCTTATCTACCACGGCCGCCGCACATGTGCAGCCCGTAAGCCGCGATGCTGGGCATGTGCGCTGGGCGAGGATTGTTCCCACTACAGGTCCCTTCAGGAAAGTGCCAAATGAGAGTCGGCATCATCAACGCCACTGGCTATATAGGTATGGACTTGGCCCGCCTGCTCTTGCGCCACCCCGAGGTGGAAGTGGCCTGGGTCACGGGGCGGGGGGCGGCGGGGCAGCGCCTTGGGGAATACCTGCCACACTTAGATGTCGGGGGTATTCCCATACTGGCCGAGCCTGGGGAAGCAGATATTTTATTCTCCGCCCTGCCTCACAAGTCCAGCGCAGTGGCCTTGCTCCCCTTTATAAAGCAGGGGACGAGAGTCATTGACCTCAGCGCTGATTTCCGGCTTAAAGACGCTGCTGAGTATCGGCGCTGGTATGAGGTGGAGCACCCCAGCCCATCGCTTCTATCGCAGGCGGTCTACGGCCTACCGGAGCTACGCCGGGCGGAGATAGCCGCGGCAAGAATCCTGGCTAGCCCGGGATGCTACCCAACGGCAACGCTGCTGGCCTTGGCCCCCGCGGTCAAGGAGGGCTTGTTGGAGCCCTATATAATCGTGGATGCCAAGTCCGGGGTGTCCGGGGCGGGGCGAGGCCTTACCTTAAATACACACTACTCCGAGGCCAACGAGAGCGTGACCGCTTATGCCCTGGGCGGCCACCGCCACCACCCGGAGATGTTTCAAGAGTTGCAATCCCTCAATCCTGCCCTTAGCCCAGCCCTGACCTTTTTGCCTCATCTAATTCCCATGACTCGCGGCATCCTGGCCACCTGCTATGCCCTGTTTCGCAAACGGACGAGCCAGGCCCAAATTGAGGAACTATACCAGGAGTTCTACCTGGGAGCAGAATTCGTTAAGGTAGTAGGCTCCTCACCCCAGACCAAGCAGACTCTGGGCAGCAACCGCTGTCTGGTGCACCCGGTGGTGGATGAGGCCGGCGCTCGTTTGGTGGTTCTCAGCGCCCTGGACAACCTGGTGAAGGGCGGAGGGGGACAAGCCGTGCAGTGCATGAACTTAATGCTGGGTCTCCCAGAGGCAACCGGCCTGGAGACACTGGCTATCTTCCCGTAGACCATCTTCCCGTAGAAAGGAGGGCCTCTCATATGGCGAACTTTCAGACACCCCAACCTGAACGCCTGTCACGGGGAATTACGGATTCCGGGCTGCCTGTGAAAGAGGCTTATGTGCCCGAGGATATGTCGGGGTATGATTATGCAAAGAACTCCGGCCATCCGGGCAGCTACCCTTTCACTCGAGGCGTACACACCGATATGTACCGGGGACGGCTGTGGACACGCCGCAACCAGTGTGGCTTTGGCACCCCCCGGGATACCAACGAGCGCATCAAGTATCTCTTCTCTCAGGGGCAGACCGGACTCTCCGTCTCCTTTGACCTGCCTACCCACCACGGTTTTGACCCAGACCACCCCCTGGCCCAAGCCGAGGCGGGGCGTATAGGGGCCTCCGTGGTCAACCTGCAGGATATAGATGAGATGCTGGCCGGTATCCCTATAGACCAGGTCAGCCTTACCCTGGTCACCAGGCCCCCAGCCTCGGCAGTCATAGTGGCCTTGCTTATGTCCCTGGCCCGGAAGAGAGGTGTAGATCCGGCATCCATCCAGGGCACCATCATGAACGACCCTTTCGCCCAGGTGGCAGGGGCAACCATAGACACGCTCACCCATTTCCTGCCGCTGGAGCCTACTGTGGAGTTGGCTGTGGATGTGATAGAGCACTGCGCCCAGCACATGCCCCTCTTCAACTCAATAGGCATAAATGCCTACAACATGCGAGAGACAGGAATCAGCGCTGTACAAGAGGCCGCTTTCGGCCTAGCCGCAGCAATTGAGATTGTGGAGCGCACGCTAAAACGCGGCCTCAAAATAGACCAATTTGCGCCCCGTATCTCTTTCTATTGCTCCGCAGGAATGGATTTCTTTGAGGAGATTGCCAAGTTCCGAGCGCTGAGGCGTATGTGGGCGCGAATAGTTAGGGAAGAGTTCGGAGCTCAGAACCCACGCTCCTGGTGGTTCCGCTTCGCCTGCCAAACAGCGGGCCTCTCTCTTCAGGCCCCACAGCCCCTGAACAACATCGTGCGGACTTCCATAGAGAACCTGGCTGCCGTTCTGGGAGGCGCTCAATCCGTGCACACCAACGCCTATGATGAGCCTCTGTCACTACCCTCCGAAAGCTCAGTGCGTACGGCGTTGCGCACCCAGCAAATTGTAGCCTACGAGACTGGAGCCGGCCGTACCACAGACCCTCTGGGCGGATCCTACTTTGTGGAAAACTTGACCGACCGGGTTGAAGAGGCTGCCCTCAAAACGCTAAGTGACATCCGGTCCCGGGGCGGTTTTTTGGCATGCCTCCAGAGCCGGTGGTTGGAGAGCCAGATTCTGGAGGCCAGAACAGAGCTCTTGAGAGGGATTGATACCGCAGAGCGGGTGTTGGTAGGGGTAAATGCTTTTACCGAAGGCGCTGACTCCACCCCACAGGTATTCCGGGTGGCCGATGACGCCTGCCAGGCCCGGGTGGACGCCGTGCGGCGGTTCAAAGTGGAGCGGGGAACCGCTGACTCCCAGGCCGCTCTTGAACGGTTGCAGGCTACCGTTGGCCCGGGGCAGAACCTGATGCCGGCCATCATCGAGGCCGTCCAAGCATCGGCCACCCTAGGTGAAATAGCCGATTCCCTGCGTCAAGCCTGGGGCTTCCGGATGGACACCTAACATGCCCGCCAAAAGGATAAGGGTGCTTCTGGCCAAGATGGGCCTGGATGCGCATGATACCGGCATAAGGGTGCTCGCCGAGGCTTTACGGGACTCCGGCATGGAGGTGGTGTACTTGGGGCCGCACAACCCGGCGGAGAGGGTGGCCCGCGCTGCCGTTGAAGAAGATGTGCAGGTGATAGGGCTGGGCTTTCACTGCTTTGACCACCTAGTACACACTCCACTGCTTATGAATGGGTTGCATAAGAAAGATGCTTCCAGAAAGGTGCTGGTAGTGCTGGGAGGCGTCATACCCCAGGAGGACTACCCACGCCTCCAAGAAATAGGCGTGGCCCGCGTGTTCGGCCCCGGCAGCCTTACCCACGACATTATTGAATACATCACCGCCAACGCCCCGGTATAGTCGGGAAGACTCTTCAGGAAAACACCCGGCTGTTAAGGTGTTCTTTCCATTTTGAAAAGATTGGTGATACCGGCCGTGCCTACGGGGACTCCCGATAATTACGATAATGTCGCCGGGCTTTGTCAGCACCAGCTCTCTGGTAAGCCTGATTGGGATTGCAAAGAATTCGTCTATTTAAGTTGACTCGACTACGTGGAAGGCCTAAACGTCCCGTTACAACGCCATTTCCCTTCGTATAAGACTACTACCCATCATAGTCAGCACGGGAGTGTCGGGATGATATTTGGGCACGCGCCGTGCCGTGCTATCGGAATCAATAAAGGCCACAGTTGCCGCCGCCCCAGCAACTCTATACGCTACACATCTATACCTCCCCCTCAATCCACAACCGCCCACCGCTACTTTGGGTTAATTGCCGCTATTATATTCCCTCCATGACTTACCCGACCCGTTTTTTTCGTCCCAGGTAGCATATATTCTAGGGGTCATTCCTGGGGTCGCCCCCAATACGCAGTCGCCTTGCCGTACCGATTTCGCTACCCCCTAATAAAGCATGATGCAAATCGGCCTTCAGGTATGCGGGTACAATGGATTTGAAGCCGGGGACAGCCGCAAGTTATAATCGTACACTATGGCGAGAAGCGGTCTGAGGCATTGGTTCCTGGTTAAACTGAAAGTGAAACGGGCACTGGGAATGAAGATAATCCTGTGTGATTCGTGCCAGTACGACTGGCGCGGGGCCTGTCGCCACTCCGAGCGCCCCAATGCAATATGGTGCCCCGATTATCACAAAAAGGGCCGGTGAGCCTGGGCGAATGTCTACGGTATGCCCCCAGGGGGATTCGAACCCCCGATTACCGGCTTGAAAGGCCGGTGTCCTAGGCCTCTAGACGATGGGGGCACCAACGCTACCAGTATAGCACCCCGGCGTATGGGCCACAAATGGCTTATCGGTTGAGGCAACAAAAGCAGTGGTGTTATAATCTGTACAACTTATTTCCAGCAAGCTGAGGAGTCTGTTATGCCTAAAGGCGAAATTTCCATAGACGAGAGGTTCTGCAAAGGCTGCAGCCTGTGCTCCCATTTCTGCACCCGGGGATGCATCACCATTCCAGGAGACCGCTTCACCCCACAGGGTTACCTTCTGCCCGTGTTTTCATCTCCGGAGAAGTGCAACGCCTGTGGTATCTGTGGCTGGCTGTGCCCCCACTTCGCCATAGAGGTCTACAAGCTGACCGAGAAAGAACCCGCCGCTAAATAGGAGTTTTCATTTGGGAGAACGTATTCTCATCCAGGGTAACGAGGCCATTTGCCGCGGGGCGATAGCCGCCGGATGCCTGACCTTCTTCGGCTATCCCATTACCCCCCAGAATGAAATTACCGAGTGGTTTGCCAAAGAACTCGTCCAGCGTGAGGGCGTCTTTGTGCAGCCGCATTCAGAGAGCGGCTCCATCAACATGCTTTACGGCGGCGCCGCCACAGGCACGAGGGTGTTAACCTCTACCTCCTCCCCTGGGTGGGCACTGATGCAGGAAACCATGTCCCACATGGCCAACGCCGAGCTTCCCTGCGTTGTAGCCCTAGTGCAGCGGGGAGGGCCGGGCCAGGGTACCACGCAGCATGCCCAGACGGACTATCTGTCCGCCACCCGCGGCGGCGGCCAGGGGGGATACAAATGCATCGTCTTGGCGCCGGCCTCCGTCCCCGAGAACTGTGACCTGGTGCAAATGGCCTTCTATCTGGCGGACAAATACCGCAATCCGGTGGTGGTACTTACCGATGCCATAATCGGCCAGATGGCCGAGCCCGTGGAGATAGCGCCCATTGATTTCGGCCCGCTGCCACCCAAAGATTGGGCCATCGGCGGCAAGGGCTACCGGCCTGACCATCAGCGTCGCTTTATAGGCTGTACCCAGGGCCAGGTGCCCACGGGCGAATATACAAACTACCTTTCCCTGATGCGTGCTCTGGACGCAAAGAACCGCCAGATGGAGACCGAGATCCGTTTTGAGTCCTATATGGTGGATGACGCCGATGTGGTGTTGGTGGCCTACGGCCATGTAGCCCGCGTGAGCAAAGAGGCGATCAACCACGCCCGCCAGAATGGCATAAAGGCGGGACTCTTTCGGCCCATCACCGTGTGGCCCTTCCCGTACCAAGCGCTGCGTGCCACAGCCGAGAGAGGCGCAGTCTTTCTGGCGGTGGAGGACAGCCTGGGCCAGATGGTTGACGATGTCCGCTTGGGGGTGGAGGGCCGGGCACCGGTGCGTTTCCTAGGCATGCTGGACCGTCATGACTCCACTGGCGCAGGCATGTTGCTTCCCGGGCGGGTGCTGGAGGAGATAATAAAGCTGTCTGCAGAGGCGAAGGTATGAGCAGCCAGGATGTTGAGAACCGCACCTGGGTTTCGGGCACCCCAAGGCTGTGGGTGCGTCATCCCGCCGGGTGCCGCCAGTGCCCCGGTTGCCACCACCCCATAATAGAGCGCCTTATCGCCGATGTGGTGGGTGACCTGAAAGTGGAAGATGATACTGTTTTTATCACCGGGGTAGGTTGCTCTACCCGGGCCTTCACCGTAATGGACTTTGACGGCATATCCACCGCTCACGGCCGCGCTCCTGATGTGGGCACCGCTATCAAGCGCACCTTACACGGTCGCCCCGTAGTAATCACCATTCAAGGTGACGGTGATTGCATAGCCATCGGCGCCGGATCCTTGCTCGCCGCCGTAGGCCGGGCGGAGCGCATCACAGTGTTCATGGCCAACAACGGCAACTTCGGCACCACCGGCGGCCAGATGGCACCCACTACGCTAACAGGCCAAGTCACTACCACCACACCACAAGGCCGTAATGACTCCACTGGCTTTCCCATGCATGTGCCAGAGCTCCTGGCCACCCTCAAGGGCTGCGCCTACTCCGCACGTGGCTCCGTTCACACCCCCGCCAACTACCAGCGCACCAAGAAACTTATGAAAACCGCTGTGCAAAAACAGCTAGATGATGTAGGCTTCAGCTTCGTGGAGATACTATCCGCCTGCCCTCCGGACTGGCGTATAACGCCTGTGGAAAGCCTGCGATGGATTGAGGAGCAGATGATACCGGAGTTCCCCCTGGGGGAGTTTAAAAACGTAGAGTGTATTAATTAAACATGGAGAACGCCAGTAGGCACGATGTTATCATGGCAGGGGTGGGGGGCAAGGGAGTGCTTACGGCCGGCCTTCTGCTGGCCCAGGCAGCCATGGACTACTACCATAGCGTTATGTGGTTCCCTAGCTACCAGGCAGCGATGCGAGGTGGCCCCTGCGAATGCACCGTCATCCTCTCTCAGGTTGAAATAGCCTCACCCATCCTCACTCAGGCAAACTCCGTAGTCATCATGGAGCCCTCGCAGTTCAAGCCTTTTGAAGGCCGCCTAATACATGGAGGCTTGTTTATCGCCGAGTCCGCCGGGCTACA
>JASLXN010000076.1 GCA_030740315.1 Dehalococcoidia bacterium
CAAGGAAAAAACCTAACAGGAAGACAGCACCAAGGATGACGAAAATGACGCCATACGAGCCCAATGGAAGCCCCATGAGTATTGCTTCTATGAATTGGTCTCCTCCAAGGCCTCTCAATACGAGTGCAAAACAGGTCGCCCCGATGAAGATGCCAAATATATAGCCAGTGACATTGAACGTGCCCCTAACAACCTCCTTCAGCACTGTGATATTTAGTCTTCTGTTGGTAGCTGCAAGAACCACTGCACCCATGGCGCCCACTCCACTGGCCTCCGTAACCGTTGTGATGCCCGCGAAAATAGAGCCGAGAACAGCCAGGATGAGTGCTACTGCTGGGAGCGCCGATTTAAAGACATTCCACACAACCCTAACCGAAATTGGTGGTTGGCTCTCAGAGAGAGGAGCCTTGTCAGGCTTTAAGAAGGAAAAGACGAGTATAAAGGCAACATACATGATTCCAAGGATCAAACCAGGAAAAACGGCGCCCATGAACAGGTCGCCCACGGATAGCCCCAATTGATCAGCCATAATCACCAGCATGATGCTGGGCGGTATAAGGATGCCGAGGGTACCTGAAGCGGCTACAGTGCCGACGGCAAAGGGTTTGTCATAGCCCTGCTTTAACATCGTAGGGATTGCTAACAGACCCAAAAGAACTACTGACGCACCGATGATGCCGGTAGAGGCAGCGAGAATGATGCCAATCAAGGCAACCGTAACGGCAAGTCCTCCACGTACTTTGCCGAACAGGTCTTGCATGGAGCTCATCATCTTCTCTGCAATACCTGACTTATCTAACATCAGACCCATAAAGATGAACATGGGAATGGCCACTAGAACCCAGTTATCCATCAATTTGTAAATCCGGTTGACCACCATTCCCACGTACATAAAATTAAGCCCCGTTGTAGCACCTAAGTAGAGGTCAGCCAAATAGCCCACAAGAGTAAAGAGTGAGGCCACACCCATGAGGACAAATGCAATGGGATACCCCGAGAATAGTAGGGAGATGAACGTTACGAACATCGCGATGACGAGGATGTAATTTATGTCCAAATGGCCACCACGCTACCTTGAGCGCCTTATCAAAAATGCTACGGCGCGGATTATACGAGACACACCAGCTAAGCCCAGCAACCCGAAACTAATAAGAATAAACGACTTGATAACCCATCGGTATGGAAGGCCCACTACGGAGTCAGATGCTTCATTGATCCTGAATGATTCCGCCACAAAAGGCCAACTGTGCATGAGAATCACAATAACCATGGGCATCAGTAGGAATAGGGTGCCGAGGAGATCTACGACTTCCTTTCTACGCTGGGGAAATCGTTGATGCAATAGGTCCAAGCGAATGTGAGTATTATGGGTAGCGCAATAGGAGAGCCCGATTAGGATGCCTACGGCATAAAGATGCCATTGCAATTCTTCGAGTCTTACTAGGCCCTTTGAAAATACGTAGCGGAGAACGACCTGCGTGATTATGACAGCAATCAAGACGACGTTCAGCCAAGCCGCCGCCTCTCCGATGGTTGTAATAAACCTATCCGTTAGCTTTGAGAGTCTTGCTATATGATCGTTTCCCGTAATCATGTCGAGTGTCCTTTGAACAAACTAAGGTATCAATACTACTTAGCATACATCCAAAGACAACAAACTCTCCCCCTTCCTTCCCCTCACAGTGTCCTGAGAGGAAGGTCGGGGGAGAGGGAGAGTCGTGTTCCGGTCAATTGGACCGATTATTTAGGCGCCGCAGGCCGAGGCAAGTAGCCTATCGATGCCCAGTAGCTGTATTCTTCATGAAATGCGGAGAAATCACTCCAGACCTTCTCGAAGAATGGATCCTCCGCTCTTTTTTCCTCTACCACTTCAAGCCACGCATTTTGGAAGGCCGCTAGCATCTCGTCGGACCAGTAGTGGTTTGTCACACCGAATTCGCTGACATTTTTCTTGATTTCCGCGCCTTCGATGGCCTCGCCGTGAGCGAATGAGTCAGCAACGGATGCCTTGGTAATTACCTCGAGAATCATCCTTTGCTGGTCGGAAAGCCCGTTCCAGACATCCTTGTTGATGAGTAACTCGAAAGTGGTGGCCTGCTGATGCCAGCCTGGATAGTAATTGTGTTTAACGAGCTTATGAAAGCCCAAACGTTGGTCAACGACAGGAAGTGAAAACTCGGTAGCGTCAATTGCCCCCTTCTCCAGAGCGGAGAAAATCTCGCCACCTGGCAGCAGGCTGGTTTGCACTCCGAACTTCTGCATAACCACAGCGCCCAAACCAAAGAAGCGCATTCTCAAGCCATCTAAATCGCTGGTTGACTCAATAGGCTCTGCAAACCAACCCGAGGTCTCAGGAGGGATAATGGCAGCAAGCAACACATGCACATTGTAGCCGGCATCGTCATACATCTGCTGGTACAAATCCATGCCATTACCGTAGTAGAGCCATGCTAAGTACTCAGCTGCATCAGGCCCAAAAGGAACGGCAGAAAATAATGGTGCGGCAGGCAATTTCCCCACCCAGTAGCCGGCCGTGGCGTAACCCGCATTGGTCTTCCCCGAGGATACGGCATCGAGGATTTCGTTTGGTGCGACAAGTGTGTTCGGTTCATAGACCGTCATTTTGAGGCTGCCGTCACTAATAGCTTCAAGTCTTTCTGAGATGTAAAGAATACCGTCACCTAGGCTGGGTAAGTTAGTGCCAAAGGCGACAGGCACCTTCAGTTCAACACTTTTGACCTGTTTCTCGACCTCGACCTCCACCGTCTCCGTTTTAGTACAACTCATTGTTACCAAAACAAGACCCACAATTAATACCAAGGGAACCAAGTATTTTGCGCTGCGCATAATCTACTCCATTTCATGTCTTGCCCGTCCCATATGTTTATGGTGCGAACAAATCTTAAATATCCTCTAAATTAAGAGAATACATCTATAAGCATGTGTCTGTCAATCTCATTTATGGAGTGAGGTGACCCCCATTTTTAGGGCAGGATAGGGGAAATCTTACGATTTGAACCACCACTGGGGTGGCTTGGCATTGCCTTGTCAGCAAGTTGTAGCTTTATCTCTCATGCGGCCCTTAAGAGATGTCCACATGGTAAAATTAGGAAAGGAGGCTACCGATGTGCGGGCGGTTTGCCCTGACTGCCGATACAAATATGCTTGCTCTGCGCTTCAGCTTTGCATCGGAGAAACTCCTGTACGGCCCCAAGTACAACATCGCCCCCGGCCAAGAGATCCTCACGGTGGTCAACGGAGGAGAGAAGCGGGCGGAGCTAATGCTGTGGGGGCTTATTCCTCCTTGGGCCAAAGAAGAGGTCGCTGGCTACCGCCTGATTAACGCACGGGCTGAGACCATAGCAGAAAAGCCTACTTTTCGGAGTGCCTTTCAGAAGAGGCGTTGTCTTATACTGGCCGATGGTTTCTATGAGTGGATCTGGAACGGGAGACAGAAGACCCCGATGTTCATCTCTCTTAAGTCCCGGGAACCCTTCGCCTTCGCCGGCCTGTGGGAGTCCTGGAAGTCCCCATCCGGTGATGTTATCCACTCTTGTAGCATCATTACCACGACTCCCAATGCCCTCATGGAGGCTATCCATGACCGCATGCCGGTTATCTTGCCCCGAGAGACAGAAGCAGTATGGCTGAACACCGATATTGAGAATTCCGGCACCCTATCCCAACTACTAGCCCCTTATCCCACCGCGGAGATGCAGGCCTACGCGGTGCACCCCCTGGCCAACTCCCCTCTGAACGACAACCCGGCCTGCATTGTTCCCACCCAGCGTTAGGTGTGCCGCCCTGATGGCTGCGCCTTGACAAAAGAACTGTTGTTCTGATACACTGCGCTTATCTCCTCGGAGGGAGGGGGTAAAGCATGCAGGTAGCATGTCTTCTTATTCGTAACTACCCGTACCGTGTAGAGGTGCGGCGGTGCCCGGAGCTACGGGACAGTCCCGTGCTGATTGTGCTGGCCGATGGTTCCCGCCGCACCGTCCTGGACCATTCGCCCGGCATGACCGGCGTGGCCCCTGGCATGCCTCTGCAGCAGGCCCTTTCCCGCTGCAAGGACACCCTCCTCAGAGAAGCCGACTGCGCGAAATACGAGGACGAGTTCGAGAGGGTCATGGACGCCCTGGGACGGCGGAGCCCTGTAGTGGAGCTCACCGGCCTAGGCTGCGCCTATATCGGCCTGGATGGGCTGGCCCCGATGTATGGCGGCGACTCCCAAGTGGTGGCCGCCATACTTGGGACGGTCCCCGGAGGCTTTGAGCCTCGCCTGGGAGTGGCCAGGGGCAAGTTCCCTGCCTACATGGCCGCCCTGATGGCCCGGCCCGGATGTAGCCTTGAGGCAAGGGAGCCGGTGGAGGAGTTCCTAGCCGGTGCCGGGGTAGACCTGCTTCCTGTGCCGTGGCCGGTAGTGCAGCGCCTCCACGGCTTCGGCTTGCACAGCTTCGGCGATATAGCGGCGGTGGGTATCGGGCCGCTACAGGCGCAGTTCGGCCCCCAGGGACGGCGTATGTGGGAACTGTCCCGCGGCTACGACCCGGCCCCGCTGGTGCCACGGTCGCATCGGGAGACAGTCACCGCTTCGCTCACCTTCCCGGTGCCCACCGTGAGCTTGGAGGCCATCGTCACGGCCACCGATAGCCTACTGATGCGCCTGTTTGGGCTGGCGAGCATCAGAGGGCGACTGGCCCGAGTATGTGAGATGACGGGACAGGTGCTCCATGGCCCGCTTTGGAAGCGGCGCATCACCTTCCAGAAGCCGGTGGGCGACAGGGCACATGCCCACTATGTGGTGAGGCATGCCCTGGGCAACCGGCCTCCGCCGGGACCACTAAAGGATCTGCGGCTGACCCTTTCCGCCCTCACTGGGGAGGCAGGTCGGCAGGAGAGCCTTATACGTGAGGTGCATCGCCGGGAGCGACTCCACCAAGCCATAGCTCAACTCAAGGCGTCTCTGGGGAGCAACCCCATCTATCAGGTTCGGGAGGTGGAACCCTGGTCAAGAATACCCGAGCGCAGACAGGCGCTGGTGACCTACGAGCCCTGAACCGGCCCCAACCCCTCAGGGTAGAGGCGGGCGGCGACGGCGCTCCGGTGTCTCTGAAGCTACGCGGCCACCTATTGGCGGTGGAGTTCGTAGCCGACCGATGGCGTATAGACGACGAGTGGTGGCGGGAGCGGCCGGTAAGCCGTATGTACTACGAGTGTCTGGTTGATCAAGGGCTGCGGGTGACAGTGTTCCGGGATATCGTTACCGGCGAGTGGTACCAGCAGAGGTCATGAGCTACGCCGAGCTTCACTGCCACAGCAACTTCTCCTTCCAAGAGGGGGCCTCCTTTATCCATGAACTGCTGCCCCGCGCCGTAGAGCTGGGCTACCCCGCTCTGGCCCTCACCGACCATGACAACCTGTGCGGAGCCATGGAGTTCGCCCGGACCGCCCGCTCCCTAGGGGTCCAGCCCATCATCGGCGCCGAGGTCACCATGAAGGGCGGCGACCACCTCACGCTGCTGGCGGAAACCCGGGAGGGATACAGCAACCTCTGCCGCCTCATCTCCATCTCCCGGGTCACCGGAGGCCGGCGGGAGCCTGAGGTGGATCCCCAGTTCCTCCCCACCCACGCCCAAGGCCTCATCCTCCTCACCGGCTGTGCCAAAGGGGAGGTGCCTTCGCTGGCACAGCAGGGCCGGCTGGACAAGGCCCTAGAGGCCGCCCGGAGCTACATCCACTGGTTCGGTGCGGGGAATGTCTATTTAGAGCTACAGCAGAACCTGGTCCGCGGCGACACGCAGCGCAACCGCCGCCTGGTAGAGTTGGCGCGCAGGCTGGGGGCCGGAGTCGTTGCCACCAACAATGTCCACTACCATCTCAGGGGGCGCCACCAGCTACATGACTGCCTGGTGGCCATCAAGCACCTGAAGGGCCTGGAGGAGAGCCACCGGGAGCGTCGGGCCAACTCCGAGTTCTACCTGAAGCCGCCCCGGGAGATGTCGGGCCTGTTCCACTGGTGCCCAGAGGCCCTAGCCAGCACTCTTCACATAGCCGAACGGTGCAGCGTCTTTGACCTGACCCGCGACCTAGACTACCGGTTCCCCGACTCTCCCGTACCCGAGGGCTTCACCCAGGAAAGCTACCTGCGCCACCTCTGTGAGCAGGCGGCCGTGCGCCGCTACGGATCCCTGACCGAGCGAGTGCAGGCCCGGCTGGGCGAGGAGTTCAGGCTCATCAGGCGGCACAACCTAGCAGGCTTCTTCCTCATCTACCACGATATCATCCGGATTGCCAGGGAGGTGATGATATCCCTTGGTCTCAGCGACCGGGAGACGCCCTTGGAGGCGAAGTCTCCAGGTAGGGGGCGCGGCTCCAGCGTATCCATGCTGGTTGGCTACCTGATTGGCCTCTCTCATATCGATCCGCTGGAGTTCAACCTCTCATTGGAGCGGTTCCTTCACGACGGCGAGATGGCTTCGGTGCCGGACATAGACCTGGACTTTCCCCGTAACATCCGTGAGGAGCTTATCCGGCGGGTCCACCAGAAATATGGGTGGGAGCGCGCCGCCCTCACCGGGATGTTCTCCACATACAAGCTCAGGGGGGCCGTGCGTGACCTAGGTAAGGCCCTAGGGCTACCTCTGGACCAGGTGGACAGGCTGGCCAAGAGGGCCGGCTATAACCGCGCCTCCAACCTGGCCCAGGAGATGACCAGCCATTCAGAGCCGCACGGAAAGAGGGATGCCCCCGGCTGGCGCGACCTGGTGCGCCTGGCCGCCGAGCTGGACGGCTTCCCCAAGTATTTAGCCCAGCACCCCGGGGGCATGGTCATAGGTTCCACACACCTGACGGGCCTAGTGCCCGTGCAGCCCAGCGCTATCGCGGACCGATACGTCATGCAGTGGGACAAGGACAGCATAGACGATGCCGGGTTCGTTAAGATAGACTTCCTGGCCCTCGGGACACTCTCCCAGATGCAGGATACCCTTGAGCTAATTGAGAAGCGCACAGGACACCACCCGGACCTCTCCCACATTGACTTCGAGGATGAGGCAGTGTACAACATGCTGCACCGGG
>JASLXN010000077.1 GCA_030740315.1 Dehalococcoidia bacterium
TTTCGCTTCGCGGATGAGGTTCGAAAGACCGGACAGCCTGCCACACTGGAACCCATGCCGGCGTTTGAACGCCGGCTGGTGCACCTAGCCCTGAGCTCTTTCCCGGATATCATCACTGAGAGCACGGGGACGGGGATGTCCCGCAAGGTTGTCATTCGCCAGTTGGACGAGGAGGAACCCAAGCAGTAAAAGGTAGCCCTGATTCATTGTAGGCAGTGAGGAGGGAGGCATGGAATTCCGGGATACCATTTATATCAAGGAGGATGGGGTGGCGGTGCTCACTTTCAACCGGCCCCGTACCCTCAACGACCTGGATACCCGCATGGGGGAGGAGTGGGTGGCCGCCCTGAAGGACGCCCAACAGGATCCCGAGGTGAGGGCGCTGGTGGTTACCGGACAAGGACGCGCCTTCAGCGCCGGAGGCGATCCACGCAACCTGCTGTCATCCCGGGAGACCTTTGTGCGCACCGGCCAGTGGCAAGGTGTTGCCGATTTGTGGGAGATAGTGCGGGCGGCGGTGGGGCTGGAGAAGCCTTATATAGCCGCCGTTAATGGGGCAGCGGTGGGTGGGGGCTTTGACTTGATAACCCTGTGTGACCTGCGCGTGGCCTCTGACTATGCACGCTTCGGCACTGGGTTTGTCCGTATGGGAGAGGTGCCTGCCATCGGCTGCTACACCCTGCCCCGGCTGGTGGGTGTGCCAAGAGCGCTGGACCTGCTGTGGACGGGACGCCTGGTAAAGGCCCAGGAGGCGCTGAGTATGGGGCTGGTAAACCAGGTGTTGTCGGAGGACGAGCTTCTGCCCACGGCCCGGCGGCTGGCCTTGGAGTTGGCCAGAGGGCCCGGCCTTGCCCTGCGGCACATGAAGCGGTTGGTCTACGATGGCCTGGGTATGGACTTGCAGCAGGCCCTTCAGGCCCACATAGAGGCCGCCAGGGCCATATCCAACACCGAGGATGCCTATGAAGGCCCCCGGGCGTGGATAGAGAAGCGGGAGCCCCTTTTCAAGGGCCGGTAGGCTACCTGCGCTTCGGCTACCCCTGCCGCCTACGAATAGTTTTCCGATCGGTGGAATAGTGCCCTGCCCAAATCCACTCCATCCATTGGGGCTGAGGGCCCAGTACGGGGTCGCCCCTAAATACCTTCCGCCAGGCCCGGCTGGCTTTGGCGCTCCACCCTTTGGTCGCCTCACGGGACGCCTTGGCTTCCCCTAGTGCAGGCTGCTGACCAGCAGCTCAAACTCCAGCACGGACATCTTTTTGGGGTCCCGCCCCTTTTTATTGAGGGCCTGTATTCTTTTCAGCAGGGCGTTTACCCGTTCTATGGTGTAGGCGCCGCCCGAGCCGGGGAAGGCCCGGCTCTCCCGCTCCTGGCTTGCGACTGCTCCCACGGTAACCTTGGCCCGGTTGTTCTTGTCGTTAGAGAACCGGGTGTTCATGTGGAGGATGAGACCTCCAGAGTGGCAGACATCCAGAACCACATTGATGTACCCCGCAGAGCTGAAGTCCAGCAGCCCGGGGATTGAGTGGGGCACCCTCCTGCGCCTGCCCGCCCTACCCATTGACAGAACCGTTTTGCAGTTTTATGCTTACTAGCAGTGAAAATGATATGCAATAGCGGTAGAGACCACATCAGGTGGAGGGTGTATCTCGCCCGCGGTGCCACACCATGAAGGGGAGGGCTGGCGGTAAGACAGGCCGGAAAATCCTCTTGGTGGGGAACCCCAATGTGGGCAAGAGCGTTATCTTCCACCACCTGACGGGCAAGTATGCGCAGGTGTCGAATTACCCGGGCACAACTGTTATGGTGACTTCAGGTAACGCCAGCTTCGGCGATGGCTCTGTGGTCATTGACTCCCCTGGTGCCAACAGCCTCAGTCCCCGCTCCGAGGACGAGCGGGTCACCCGGGACCTCCTCCTAAAAGAAGACCAGGCCGTAGTTATCCAGGTGGCTGATACCAAGAACCTCTCACGTGCACTGCTCCTTACAGCCCAGTTGTCTGATGCCGGTACCCCTATGGTACTGGCCCTGAACATGACCGATGAGGCTGAACTCAAAGGGATAAACATTGATATACAGAAACTGTCCCATGTCCTGAGAGTGCCCGTGGTAGCGACCACAGCCACCCGGGGCTTGGGCATTCAAGAACTACAGAACACTTTGGAGGAAGCCCGTCCGGCGAAACTGAGGGTGAGGTTTAGTAGCGATATTGAGCACGCCCTCTTACAGATAGAAGAGCTTATTCCGGAGTTGCCGCTGGGCAGGCGGGCCGTGGCTCTGATGTTGCTCTGCGGAGATACTGAACTGGAAAACTGGCTCCAACAGCGCGCCGGCCCCCAGGCGGTGCAGGCTATCTACAGCATTGCTGCGGATCTCCAGTCCCGCAACGCAAGGCCCATAGATTATCTCATCAACCGGGTTCGGTCCCGGGAAGTGCAGCGGGTGATGGGACATGTGGCCTACCGGGGGGTGGCCAGGAGCAACTACCTGGCCGATACTTTTGGCCGGTGGAGCACCCACCCTTTGGCCGGCATACCTATCCTGGCTTTTATACTCCTTCTCCTCTATTATGTGGTAGGTGTGGTGGGTGCCGGCATTGTGGTGGACTTGGTGGAGTCTGTTCTCTTTGGGGAGTATATCATCCCCGCAGTAGGATGGCTCTTCGCCTTGCTTCCCATCCCCCTGCTGCAGGACCTGATGGTGGGCGAGTACGGGCTGGTGAGCGTGGGTCTGACTTATGCCGTAGCTATAATCCTGCCGGTTGTGGGTTTCTTCTTCATATGTTTCAGTTTGTTGGAGGACATTGGCTACCTGCCTCGGCTGGCGGTGATGGCCAACGTCGTGCTGCGACGCATAGGTCTGAGCGGGAAGGCGGTGCTGCCCCTGATTTTGGGCCTGGGCTGCGACACCATGGCCACTCTTACCACCCGCACCTTGGAGTCCAAAAAGGAGCGGCTCATAGCCACTCTGCTGCTGGCCCTGGCTGTGCCGTGCTCCGCTCAGATGGCGGTAATCCTAGCCCTCCTGGGCGGTATCTCAGGGACGGCGGTGGCCCTGTTCTTCGCCATCATCCTGATACAGCTTCTCTTGGTGGGCTTCCTCGCCTCCAGGATACTCCCCGGCGACAGGCCTGATTTTGTCCTGGAGATACCCCCCATCCGTGTGCCGCAACTCTCTAATGTGGTTACCAAGACTCTGGCCCGGATGGAATGGTATTTCAAAGAGGCGGTGCCCCTGTTCCTGGCAGGCACATTTATCCTCTTCGTCCTGGATAAGTTGGGTGCCCTGGTCTTCGTGGAGAGTGCCTTCACGCCTGTAGTAGAGGGCTGGCTGGGGCTGCCGGCGGCCACTGCAGCGGCGTTCATCATGGGATTCCTGCGCCGTGACTTCGGAGCCGCCGGGCTTTTCATGCTGGCGGAGCAAGGCCTGCTTGACGCCAACCAGATACTGGTAAGCCTGGTAGTAATCACACTGTTCATTCCTTGTATCGCTAACCTGTTCGTCATTATCAAGGAGAGAGGCTTGAGGGTCGGCATCGCTATAGTGGGTTTCGTATTCCCCTATGCTATAGTGGTAGGGGGCTTGCTGAACCTCCTATTCAGGGCCTTGAAGGTGGGCTTGTGAGCGTCAAATGCGCGCTGTGCGGCTGCGTCTTTGAGCCGGAGGAGCAATCTTGCGCCGTCTGCCCTACGGTGGGCGGGTGCAGGGTAATCTGCTGCCCCCGCTGCGGGTATGCGGTTCCCGGGGAGTCCAGCCTGGTTCAGCTATGGCGGCGTATTCGGAGGAAGACAAACGCCGTGAAAGGGATGGATAGTGACATCAGACAGGCAGGTTGAGGAGGTGCTGGAGGCCTTGTGGGTGGCGGTGGATGAGAAGCGTCAGGTGGCAAGGGAATCCCTCTTCCTTGCACACCCCCCTGAGCCGCTTCTGGACATCGCCGAGATAGACCAGGCACTTGAGTTGGCGGAAAGGGCCGGCTTGGTATCGGTTGATGGGGAAGCACTATACCTGACGGAGGCTGGGGAGGCGCTGGCCCGTAATGTGGTACGGAGGCACCGGCTGGCGGAGAGGCTGTTCAGCGATGTACTGGATGTTGGCCAAGAGGAGGCGGAGGTCTCAGCCTGCCGGATTGAGCACCTGCTGAGCCCGGATGCCACCGATAGCGTCTGTATCCTTTTGGGCCACCCCACCACCTGCCCACATGGGAAAAGCATACCCCAGGGGCATTGCTGCCACCAACGCATAGAGGAGGCCCGCCCCCTGGTCATCCCTGCCACGCGCCTGCGCCCGGAGGAGGATGCCACCGTGGCCTATTTGAGCAGCGAGGGTCAAGACCGGCTCAGCCGCATGGCCAGCCTGGGGGTGTTTCCCGGTTTGCGGGTGCGGCTCATCCAGCGCCACCCCACATATATGCTCCGTTTTGGGGAGACCACCCTGGCCCTAGATGAGGAAATCGTTGGAGAGATATATGTGAGGCGCAATATCCACAACATTAAACCAGCCGCCGGCCGGAAGACCCTGTTGGGGCGGCGGCGTGGGCACCGCGGATGACCGGGGGCGCAGGGTACTCAGCCCTCTGATAAGACCTTAAATAACATCTCCAAATACCCGTTGTTGGCTTCTATCCGGATGCCACCCCTTGCCTCCAAACGCGCCGGGGGGGCTTGGCATGCTACAATACGAGGCGTCTATGGATGGTTACATGATGGGCCGCAGCCAGATTGTTTAGCATGCGTGCTTATTCCTACCCACCCGCCCGGTCTTATATCTGCGGTGGACACCTCCGCGCCCCCGCCAAAGGCGCACTGTCCCTTTGGAGTCCCGGTTGCTAACGACCTACGAAACCGGTGTTGCTGTATGATGTTTAAAATACCCGGAAGCCGCCTGTTGGCTCCTAGGAGCGGTGAGGAGCATACTGTTTTCTACGGCTGGGTGATGGTTGCCGCCCTGTTCCTTATCATGTTCTTCAGCCTGGGTCCCTGGTACTCTTTCGGCGTTTTCCTGCCCTATCTTATAGGTGACCTGGAGACTAGCCGGGCCCTGGCTGCGGGTGTTATTTCCGTGGCCTGGATTCCCTATGGAGTGATGGGCATAGTCGCCGGGGTCATGTTGGACAAACGAGGTCCCCGGGCGGTTACGGCAACGGGCATCTTCATAATTGGCCTTGCCTATTTGCTGACCTCCCAGGCAAGTGCTGTCTGGCACCTATACCTGTTCCTGGGAGTCACACTGGGACTGGGAATGGGGGTGACCTGGGTGGTGCCCACGGCCACGGTGTCCAAATGGTTTGAGAGGCGGCGAGGCATGGCCCTGGGCATATTGTTGGCTTCGGTGGGGACCGGCCAGATGATTATGCCGCCTCTTGCCCAGTTCCTGATCGGACATTGGAGTTGGCAAACGGCCTATATTGTTCTTGGCTGCCTCATCTGGGTAGGAGCCTTGCCGTTGACCCTTCTATTAAGGCGCAGTCCTGAGGATGTGGGCCTGCTGCCCGATGGCGCTAAAGAAAATGCCCGTATTAGCGACCTAGGACCGGTGGAGGGAGATGCGGGTGGTGGAAGTTGGACCGCCCGACAAGCCATCAGGACCCGCCCCTTTTGGCTACTGGTCGGCATCTGGTTATTTCTGCCCGTCTCTATCCAGATGATAATAGTCCATGTGGTCGGCCATGCACGGGATGCTGGCATCCCTCCAGAGTTGGCAGCCACGCTGCTGAGCGTCATGGGACTCAGCCTGTTTGTAGGCCGCCTAGTAATTGGTGGCGTCTCAGACCGGTTGGGTAGCAGGCCCACCTATATAGGGTGCCTGCTATTACAATTGACAGCTCTGTTGGGGTTCATCTGGGTGCGGGATCTCTGGGCCTTTTATGTACTGATGGCGATGTTCGGGTTCTCAGTTGGAGGAAGCACACCGGTATATACCAAGATAGCGGCTGAGCTGTTTGGCCGTGGGTCCACCGGTGCCATTATTGGGCTAGTATCTTTTGCGTGGTCCTTGGGGAGCGCAACCGGACCGTGGCTGGCCGGACGCATGTTTGACACAACCGGCAGCTACAGCCTGGCCTTCGCTGCCGGCGCTGCCTTGGTGGCCTTGGCCCTTGTACTGGTGTTGTTACTGCACCCCCCCCCACAGAACACTGCCGTTACGGGCACACAAGCGCAGGCATAAGTCTAGCCCCTCGGTAGGGCCATCCCATATAGAGGTTCTGGCTGCGCTTCTCCTTGCTCCCTCTCGATCTTTGATATAGGGGACTTGGGGGGGGGGTATCCCCCCGGAACATAAAACTCGGACGGGTGGGTGGGAGAGAGCCAGGTTGCTACGCGGTCTCTTTGGACTGCTTTTTCTTGTAACGTTCCCAGGCGAAGACGGCCGCACCTAAGGCCCCACAAATCTGGGGATCCGGGGCCAGTACCGGATCCAGGCCTATCTTCTCCTTTAGCTTGGACACCATGCCGGTGTTCTTGGAGATGCCGCCGGTGATGGTGAAATCGTTCTCTATGCTCACTCGCTTTAGCAAGTTATGGCACCGGGTGGCGATGGCATCGTGCAGTCCGGCCAGAATATCAGGTTTGGGGGTACCCTTTTTGGCTAGGGCCATGGCCTCGGACTTGGCAAACACGGCACAAATCGTATTGAACGGGAGGCTCTGGGTAGACTTCAGGGCGGTTGGGCCTATCTCCTGTAGCGGTATCTGAAGCACATCCCCAATAACCTCCAGGAAACGGCCAGTGCCACCGGCACACTTGTCGTTCATGATGAACTTGGTGACCACCCCGTTCTCGTCAACATTTATGGCCTTGCAGTCCTGCCCGCCCATGTCCAGGATGGTACGCACCGAGGGAAAGTAATAGTTGGCACCCTTGGCGTGGCAGGATATTTCCGATACGTTGCCATTGGCAAAGGGCACCAGCACCCGGCCGTACCCGGTCGCTATCACATAGGCCACATCTTTGAGCTCTATACCTAATTTCTTGGACATGTTATCAAACACCATGTTGGCGGTGCCGATGCTGTCCGGGCCG
>JASLXN010000078.1 GCA_030740315.1 Dehalococcoidia bacterium
CGCCTGAATATTCAGGCGTTTCCGTTCAAGCTGGTCTGCTTCTCTGGTGGGCCGGGGAGACCCCCCTTGTATCTCTGCAGCTCTCGTGTCGGCCTGGAACACCTAGCACCACCGCTCGGATAGTTTCTCGCCTCGCAGCTTGGCTGCCTAAAACTCTGGCCCCTTTACAATCAAGGTATGCCCTTCCCCCACCTGTACGGTATTACTACCCCTTTTGTGTCCCATTATCGCTGACTAACTACAATCAAGAAGGTTATCGGACTATACCACCAACTCAGATTTCATAGTCATCCGCCCTCTAAGAAAGACAATTGCCATCCGGCTGCCCACAACCAGTGCCGACAGCGCTTGTTCCAAGTCATCTGCATTGTGGATGGGCCGGAGATTAGCCTCAGTGATAATGTCGCCTTGTTTGAGGCCTGCTTTCTCTCCCAGAGAGGAGGAAGCAACCCTACCCACCAAGGCTCCAAAAACCGGAACAGTCCCAGTCTTCTGAGCTATCTTGCTGGCATCAGCAATGTGTAATCCAAAGTGAGGGCGCTGGCTATTGCCGGTTTTGGCAAGCAGGCTTTCAAGCCTTGGGCGATCGAAGCCAATGAGTACCTCACCATCAACCACAACAACAGGTACACCCATCTGGTTTGTCAGTTTGGCCATCTTATCCGCCGCCGCCCTATCCTGGGAAACATCGTACTCAACAAACTCTACCCGCCGTTCAGAAAGGAATTTCTTTGCCTGAAGGCAGTAGCCACAAGTTGGTGTGGTATAAACCTCAACATCCATTTAGCGCTCCTTCTATCCGGGATTATACACTTCCCCATGTTTTGTAGCACCTATAAAACAAGTGCTTTAAAGGGGTGGTATTGGAGTTCACCTCCGCCTGAACGGGAACAGCTATTTCTCTCCTCCGCCAACGGCCCAAACTCTTATCAGGTGATAGGCTATGGTTACCGGCCCAGGTAGGGCCAAGGGTCCATCATTCTTGCTTGCCCATCAGGAGTTTCGAAACCTAGTTAGTGTGTCACAAATAACAGCCGTCCGAACAATCTTGCAACCAGTGGCCAACACCATAGCAGCAAGCGCGCCACGCCAAAGGAGGCGGTTGTAGGCGCTTCTACTGAAGAGGGGAGTATGAAGTAGGACGTAAGATGCGGTTCTCAACGCGAGCTACCAATGGCCCCTCTTTCTCAGTCTCAACCCGCTTTTGCTGCCACTCGGGGTCCGATTGGAAAACAGGCCATTTCTGTTCCCGCTCAGCCAGGCTCTCCCACGCAAGCAGGTACACCAAGCGGTTGCTTGTACCCATCTCTTCCGTCCAGAAGGCCACCGGCCGTATGTCGTGTTTCTTCCAAAGGCTGAGAGTTACATTGGCAAAGCGCTCATTAAGCGCTGCAAGCCTTCCCGGCACCGCGTCATAAATGCGAAGCTCGTACAACATGTACCCTCCTTACAACTAAGGGGCGGAGTCGGCTTCCGTGATAGCCGCCCCCACCAAACCAGCAGTGGTCTACTGGCTTCCGATTATATCATCAGCAAGAGCCAGGTCAATTCCTTAATAAACCCATATGACGAGCGTAGTCCTCATGCCGAGTTCTGGCAAAAAATGAGGTCTTGAATTCGAGAAACCCGCTCATAAAGGTACCGGTCCTAAACCGCAGTAAGGCGGTGCAAAAAGGGTATTATGCCAACATCTATCTTCCCATCCCGTCCTCCCGTAAGATTTTGCCCAAGTGGCCCCCCCCAATCCGTGCTATAATCGGAAACACCATGGAGACGCTGGCCCAGGGTGCCCGCGCGTTGGGGCTGGCCCTCTCCCCCTCGCAGATAGAGCAGTTTGAGATATACTACCGGGAGCTTGCAGACTGGAACCGGCGGCTGAGCCTCACAACTATAGTGGACTACCTAGGTGTACAGACGCGCCATTTTTTGGATTCCCTCTCGGCGGCACCCGTCCTGGGGAAAGGGACGGAGAGGGTGATTGATATCGGTAGTGGGGCTGGTTTTCCTGGGCTGCCCCTGAAAGTCCTTCTCCCCTCTCTGAACCTTGTGCTCTTGGAGTCCCTATCCAAAAAGACGGTCTTCCTCAACCATCTTGTGACCCGGCTGGGTATAGAGGGGGTGGAGGTGCTCACAGCCCGGGCAGAAGATGTAGCACACCGCCCCGGATACCGGGAGTGCTTTGATGCCGTGCTGGGACGGGCCCTGGCCCCCCTACCGGTAATGGCAGAGCTGGCCCTGCCACTGGCCCGTATCGGCGGTCGGGTTATCGCTCACAAAAAGGGTGATATCTCCTGCGAGGTGTCTGCATCCGCCAGGGCCATCGGCCTCATGGGAGGGCGGCTTCTGGACGCACATGATGTAAACCTGCCTGGGCTACTGTGCCACCGCCTGGTGGTGATAGAAAAGTTTTCCCTCACTCCAGAGCGTTATCCTCGCCGTGCCGGTATGCCATCAAAACGACCAATTATGTAAAGAAGGGCCCGTGTTAGCAGATATTTCCCTCAAGAGGCGCTTCCTAAACCTGCGCACGGCTATAAGCTTTGCACTGGCCCTGGCATTTTTGCCTTTTCTCCTCCTACAGTTGGATGTGGACCTGAGTGACAGTCTTCAGCGCATGAGGTCCAGCAGCCCGCTGCCCTATCTGACTGCCTTTCTGGTCTACTATGCCACTTTCCCCCTGCGGGCGTGGCGCTGGCGCCTGCTGCTGAAAAACGCCGGGGAGCACCGCGTGCCTTCTCTGTGGAGGCTGACCCAGATATTGCTTATAAACTGGTTTGCCAACGCTATAGTATACGGTCGCCTGGGGGATGCCTACCGTGCCTACTTACTCCGGATGGAGACCGGGGCCGGTTTCACCCGTGCCGTAGGGACCGTGGTTGCCGAGCGGATAATGGACCTAATGGTGATAGTAAGCCTCACGCTGCTGGCGGGGTTGGGGGCCTGGCGAGAGAGCGAGTGGACGGCGCTGCCATTCCTCGGACTAGGCCTTCTATCTTCCCTGGGGGTCTTCCTGCTGGTTGCAGCGTGGTTAGGGCCTTGGCTGGCCACCATACTGCCCCCCCGGCTGGGCCAGATAATGGCATCCCTGCAGCAAGGGGTATTGGGTAGCTTTCGCCAACTTCCCTTCATCGCCCTCCTCAGTATCGCCATATGGCTGCTGGAGACAGCCCGTTTCTTCCTTATCGCCACCGCACTGGATTTGAAGGTGAACCCCATGCTGCTGCTGTTCACCGCCCAGGCAGTTGCCCTGCTGGTGGCCCTTCCACTCACTCCGGGCGGCATAGGCATAGTGGAGCCTGGTGTAGCCGGAATTCTGATGCTAGCACTCCCCCGGGAAGCCGCCTGGTCTGTAGCAATTCTGGACCGCACCGTAAGCTATTTGAGCCTTATCGTAGTGGGGCTAACTGTACTGCTGGCACGTGAGTTCTTCCGCCTCAAGGGAGTAGCCCCACGGAAGTTGCCCAATAATAAAGAAGAAGGGTAAAGTTTTAGACGTCGCAGCCTGTTTCCCACAATGATATTTCTGAAACGCAACTCGGGTGTAATTTCCGGATTACAAGACCCTAAAAAGTGTGGTAAAATGGTGCCGATTGGGGAGGTGCCAATGTGGCCTTCAGCCACCGCGGCCTATACGAGCACTGGGGGTAGCGACTACCCCAACCGCACAGGGGATATGTTTTGCTACAACAGCCGCCAGCAGGAGATCATCTGGATACAAGGGTCATATACCATTAATTAATACCTGAACATACTGCTCAAACCTGAGGGGAAAGGGAAGGGCCCAAACATTCCGTTCTTAAGTTCCCCTAAAGAAGGAGACTCTTAATGTCTACTGCTACAAAGTTTATCGCCTGGTTCAAAGACACTGGTAAAGACGACATCGGCATTGTTGGCGGTAAGGGTGCCAACCTGGGAGAGCTAACTCAAGCCAACATCCCTGTCCCCCCCGGATTCGTAGTAACCGTTCAGGCATATTTCAGTTTTATTGACAGTTCCTGTCTCAGGGGCACCATAAAAGACCGCCTTTCCGGGCTGGACACAGAATCAGAGCAGCTCCACCTCACCGCTGCGGAACTACAAGAGTTTGTGCTGAAAGCGGAAATGCCCGCCGAAATCTCCAGCCAAATAGAGAAGGCCTACGCCAAAATAGGTGGCCTGGTAGCCGTGCGCTCCTCCGCCACCGCCGAAGACCTGCCCGGCGCCTCCTTCGCCGGACAACACAGCACATTCCTTAATGTGTATGGCGGGAAACAAGTAGTGCAGGCAGTGCACAAGTGCTGGGCCTCACTGTTTGAGCCCCGTGCCATCTTTTACCGGGACCATCACGGCTTCGAACACTTGAAAGTGGGCATCGCTGCCGTGGTGCAGCGGATGGTGCAGTCAACCGTCTCCGGCACACTTTTTACCGCCGACCCCCACAGCGGAGACAGCGATAGGACGATAATTGAGGCCGTATACGGGCTGGGCGAGGCACTGGTATCGGGAGAGATACAGCCGGATACCTACACGGTGCAAAAGGCAGGCCAGAAGCTCCTAGAGTCCCGCGTTTCAACCCAGGAGTGGGAACTGCGGCGTGAACCCTCCAACAAGGACGGCTATGCCAAAATGACCGTTGACCCGTCACGGCGGGAAGCCCAGAAGGTGCCTGAGGCCCAGATCAAAGAGTTGACCAACATAGGCTCGCACATAGAACAGCTTTACGGCAACCCGCAGGACATTGAATGGGCTGTGGAGGGGGATTCTATTTACATAGTGCAGTCCAGGCCTATCACCACCATGACGCCCAAATGGGAGCAGGAGATATCCGAACTGGTGGGCGAGGTGCTGGCCGAGGGTCTGGCCGCCAGCCGCGGGGTGGCCTGGGGACCAATCAAGATTATCTCTAGCACTGCTGAAATAGCCAAAGTAGAGAAGGGCGATGTGCTGGTAGCCAGGATGACCAACCCGGACCTGGCCCCCGCGATGAACCGGGCCGCTGGCATAGTTACAGACGAGGGAGGCCTGACCTCCCACGCCTCCAGTGTCAGCCGTGAGATGGGCATCCCCTGCGTTGTGGGCACCTCAAACGCCACCAAAATCTTCAAGGACGGCCAGATTGTCACCGTAGACGGGTTCCATGGCCGGGTCTACAAGGGCAAGATAACCATTGATACTGGTCCGGCGGTTATCCGCACAGAGAAGTTGCGCACCCGCACACGTGTGTATGTCAACCTGGCCGACCCATCCCGGGCCGAGTATGTAGCCGGCCTAGATGTGGACGGTATCGGGTTGCTGCGGGCGGAGTTCATTATCGCCCACCACATCCGGGAGCACCCCAGTTACATGATGTCAAGAGGGCGGGGTAACAAGTTTACCGAAAAGCTGTCTGACGGCATAGGTATATTCGCCAAGGCCTTTTACCCCAGGCCGGTGGTCTACCGCACCACGGATTTCAAGACTAACGAGTACCGCAACCTTAAGGGGGGACGGAACTACGAGATTGTGGAGAGCAACCCCATGCTGGGCTACCGGGGCTGCTCCCGCTATATCCGGGAGATGGAGTCCTTCGTGTTGGAGATGGCTGCTATCAAGAAGGTACGCGAGGATTACGATAACCTGTGGGTAATGCTGCCCTTCGTGCGCAGCCCCCGTGAAATGGCTGCTACCTTAGAGGTGCTGAAACAGGCCGGACTGGTACAAGCCCCTAATTTGAAGATGTGGATGATGGTTGAGGTGCCATCCAATGTTCTGCTCATTGACCAGTTCCTGGATGTAGGGATAGACGGTATCTCCATCGGTTCCAACGACCTCACCCAGTTGGTTCTGGGAATAGACCGGGACAGCCGTATCCTGTCCGAAGATTTTGATGAGCAGGACGAAGCCGTCCTCGTAGCTATGGAGAAGGTTATAACCACCACCAAGAGGCGCATGCTATCCAGTTCTATATGCGGTCAAGCCCCCTCCAACTACCCTGACCTTACCATGAAGCTTGTCCAGTGGGGTATAACCTCTGTCTCCGTCACTCCGGACATGATTGACCAGACCCGGGAGGTAATAGCCAATGTAGAGTCCCGGCTGGGCATCGCCCCGGAGCCTGCGGAGGCGTAGGGAGCGCTTTTTGCTACACCGGGGCATCCGAGAGCGGTTGGAGGCCCGGGAGGAAAGCCTTTCCCCCCACGCCACCCGCAGCCGGCTTTCCCAGGGCCGTCTCCGGCCCGAGGCGGCACACTCTTTGCGCACCGAATTCCAGAGGGACCGTGACCGCATTGTACACACCAACGCCTTCCGCCGCCTCAAGCACAAGACCCAGGTATTCGTGGCCCCCCTTGGCGACCACTATGTCACACGGCTAACACACACCTTAGAGGTATCCCAGATTGCCCGCACCATTTGTAGGGCGTTAAACCTCAACGAAGATCTGTCCGAGGCCATCTCACTGGGACACGACCTGGGGCACACCCCCTTCGGGCACATCGGGGAGGATATCCTGGGCAAGCTACTCCCGCAGGGATTCAGCCACAACGAGCAGAGCCTGCGGGTAGTAGATACCCTAGAAAACGACGGCCTGGGCCTTAATCTCACCTTTGAGGTAAGGGATGGCATACGCCACCACTCCAAGGACAGGGCGGAGGTGTTGGGTGACGAGTGGGGACACCGCTCAACCATCGAGGCCCAGGTGGTCAAGCTGGCCGACCTCTTTGCCTATATCAACCATGATGTCAGCGACGCCATTCGGGCGGGCCTCCTATACGAGTCAGACTTACCCCCCACATCTGCCCAGGTGCTGGGCACAAGCCCTTCCCACCGCATCGACACTCTAGTGTCGGATACGGTGGAGGCGTCCTGGGCGGCTACCGGGCTGGTGGGCGGCACCCCTCGCATCGGCATGAGCCCCCGGGTGCGCCGTGCCGCGGGGGAACTGCGGGACTTCCTCTTTGAGTGCATATATACCCCCCGCTCC
>JASLXN010000079.1 GCA_030740315.1 Dehalococcoidia bacterium
ACATGCTCTCGGATACGGGATATGGCCAACACCCCCATTGCTCTGATAGGACCCGAAGCGCCGGAAACCGCTTGGGAAGAAGCGGTGGAGGCAGGTGCTGATGCCTACATCTCAGTCTTCACAGATCCCGCGGAGGTTATCGCCACCGCTGGGGCCATACTGCGCCGCTACCGCACTACTTTCCGGTAGAGACCAGAAAAAAAGAGGGTAAACGCTGCCTGACTAACGCCGGGCTAGATGTTGAAGGGCCTGCCGTAATTTCTCCTCTGTAGAGAGAGACGGGTCTGGGGGCAGGGTGGATATGGCGGCGGTGGCCTCAGACTGGGAATAACCCAGATTGGTCAGGGCGGAGACCACCACGGAGTCGTTTCCAGGAAGGAGGTTAATCTCAACGGGCAGGCTGGTCACTTTGTCCTTAAGCTCTACAGATAGCCTGCCGGCCAACCGGCGTCCTACGCCGGGCACCCGGGCCAGTAGGTCAGCATTCCCTTGGAGGAGGGCGGAAACTAGCTGGTCCAGCGAAAGGGCCGATAAAAGGGCCAAGCCGATGCGGGGGCCGACGCCAGATACAGAGGTGAGCATCACAAACAGCTCCAACTCCTTCGGAGTGGCGAAGCCGTATAGAGTAAGGCTGTCCTCCCTCATCTGAAGATAGGTGTGAAGATGCACCTCCGCCCCAGTATCGCCCAGGCTGGCCAGGGAAGAGGTGGATAGATGCACCATCAGCGTAAATCCACCCGCCCGGACATGGGCCGCCCCGGTAAGGCGCCTTTCCAAGACGCCGTGGATGGCGGCAATCACGGGGTTGCCCTTCGTTCCTGGAAGAGGTGGCACAGCGCGACGGCCAGGGCATC
The DNA here is from genome assembly GCA_030740315.1 of Dehalococcoidia bacterium. Lineage (GTDB taxonomy): Bacteria > Chloroflexota > Dehalococcoidia > JACVQG01 > JAHKAY01 > JASLQE01. The sequence goes on from JASLXN010000079.1 coordinate 855, forward strand.
TGAGGCGTCGGTGGGTTGGGGGGGGGTGTTCAAGCCCAGCAGCACCCTGACCATCTCCTGCACCTGTAGCTTATCGCCACCGCCATAGCTGGTAACCTGGCGGCGTACCTGTGCGGGGGCGTAACGGTGGACGGGGATGCCCGCCCGTGCCGTGAGGAGAAAGGCAACGGCCTGTGCCCTACCCACCGCTAGGGCCGTGCGTGGATTTTCAGCCACAAAAGGCTCCTCCACGGCCACGGCGGCCGGCTGATAGTGTAGAAACACATCTTCCAACTTCTGAAACAAAGTCAGCAGCCGGAATTCAAGAGGGGAGCGGGCAGGGGCGCGGACTACCCCGAACGTCACTAGGGACAGCGGCCCCGTTTCAATTATCCCGTACCCCATGCAGACAGACCCGGGATCCACGCCGAGGATGCGCATCTTAACTAAAGGTCCTGGCGGTAAGCTTCCAGGACCTCCTCAGAGAAATCAGCGTTGCTATAGACACGCTGCACCTCTGCCATCTCTTCAAAATGATCCAACAAGCGCAGGGTAGCCGCTGCATGTTTGTCTTCCAAGTTTACCATGACATTGGGCTGCATGGACAACTCGGCAGAGGCGATCTCTATAGAGTGAGACTCTAGCGCCTTGCGGACTGCCTCCAGATCCTGGGGCTTGGTGTATATCTCCAAGAACGCCTGCTCTATCTTTACATCCTCGGCACCTGAGTCTATGGCAAGCAGCGCCACCTCCTCCCTGTTTTTTGGGTCCGCCACATCAAGGGTCATCACACCGTGGAGCCCAAACTGCCATGAGACGGATCCGGACTCGCCCATATTGCCACCGCCGCGGGAGAACAAGTTGCGGATTTCCTGAAGGGTGCGGTTTCTGTTATCGGTAATCGCCTCTACAATAATGGCCACTCCTCCAGGGCCATAGCCCTCAAGTGTCATTTCCATTAGGTTTCCTGCTTCACCACCCCCTAGGGCGCGCTTTATGGCTCGCTCTATGTTCTCCGCGGGCATATTGCCATCCTTGGCACTCTGTATGGCCAGGCGAAGAGTGAAATTGGTCTCGGGGTTGCCGCCGCCCTGGCGGGCGGCTATTGTTATCTCCCTGCCCAGCTTGGTGAAAAGCAGGCCCCGACGTACATCGGTAACACCTTTCTGCCTCTTTATCTTTGACCATTTAGAATGCCCCGACATATCAGCTAAGATTGTACCATCGCTCGCGCTAAGGGTCAAAGGTGTGGGATTTGGTTAGAACAGCAGCAAGGGCTGTGGTAGGAGAAAAGGGTGGGTTATGCCACCTTAGTTACACGTTAGCTGTGCCTGTAATTGAAATTGTTCTTAGACCTTGACATTGTTCTTGGAAATGATATAATGTTTTAGATTCGATGGCGTCAGAATGCGCGTCAAGGTAGCGGGGTTGTTAGGAAGCCCTGTGGGCACCGTTAACACATGTCGAATAGGCGAGAATCTGAACTTAGAGAGAAAGAGAGGGTGGTTGCCTACTCCAGGGCGAAGCGAGTCTCGGTCACGCTCGAAAGGGAGTATTGGTGGCTGCCCGTTTTTGTGTACAATTGGTACAATTGAAGGTCATGTGTAGCCGGTACCTGCCTATATTTGAGTCACTGTTGCCTGTGGAATTACATGAGGAATCTCTCGTCGGACTTGCGATCAACATACCGCTAGCACCTGAAGAAGAAGCCTTCACTATTACAGATGGGCGTGAGATGGGTTTGGGCAAGGTCGCTCGCCAGTATGTAGGGCTGGAGGTTACATTGAAGCCCCTTTGCCACCCACGCTACACCAAACTGTGCCCGCGCTGTGAGCGCAACCTCAACCATGATAAGTGTGTGTATTCACTTGTAGAATCCGGAGCCTGAGGAGAAAATAGATGGCACCACTTCCTAAACGACGGACGGCCAAGGCCCGGCAACGCAAACGGCGGAGCCATTTGCACCTGCATGGGCCGGTGCTGAGCGAGTGTCCGCAATGCCGTCAACCGCGTATCAACCACCATGCCTGCCCTCACTGCGGCCAGTATGCCGGCAGGGAAGTAATATCAATAAAGCCGGCCAGTCGTAGGCAATGAACCTGACTCGCCCTTTGGAAGAGATCTGTGGTTAAGACTCCCCTCTGCGACTTGCTGGGAGTTCGGTATCCTATACTACAGGGTGGTATGGCCTGGGTTGCCACGGCAGAGTTAGCGGGGGCCGTTTCCAACGCCGGCGGACTGGGAATCATAGGAACGGGCAACTGCCCTCCAGAATGGGTGTTGGAGCAGATAAAGGCCACCCGAAACCATACTGATAAGCCCTTCGGTGTAAATGTCATGCTAATGTCCCCATATGCGCGAGAGGTGCTCGAAATTGTAGCACAGGAGAGAGTACAGGTAGTCACCACTGGAGCAGGAAACCCGGGGGCGTATATATCACGGCTCAATGAGGCTGGCGTGAATGTGATACCCGTTGTTGCCTCCGTGGCGCTGGCCCGCCGCCTTGAGCGGCAGGGAATAGCAGCCCTGATTGCAGAGGGTATGGAGTCCGGTGGGCATATTGGGGAAATAGCCACCATGCCACTCGTGCCACAGATTGTGGAAGCAGTGGATGTCCCTGTGATAGCCGCCGGGGGTATAGCCACCGGCAAGGGGTTAGTGGCGGCACTGGCCCTAGGGGCTGCGGGCGCTCAAATAGGCACCCGCTTCGTCTGCTCTGACGAGTGTATAGCCCACCCCAACTACAAGCAAAAAATTATGGAGGCCCGTGATCGCTCCACCGTCGTTACCGGTGTTGCCACCGGCCACCCAGTGCGCTGTCTGGAGAACAGGCTGGCCAAACGCTTTCTGGCATTGGAAAAAGAGGGAGTGCCCGCCGGAGAGATTGAGCTGTTGGGCGTGGGCAAGTCCTATGAAGGCCTTATTGAGGGAAACACCGATGAAGGCTCCCTTATGGCAGGTCAGGTAGCTGGCCTAGTAAAGGATGTAAAATCAGTCTCGGACATTATCCAGGGAATCATGTCTGAGGCAGAGGAGGTGATTGACCAATTGTCGGCAATGTCACAAAAGGAGAGTTATGCTTACCGAAAATAAGTGTGCCTATGTGTTTCCTGGGCAAGGCGCACAACGTGTGGGTATGGGTTATGATCTTTACCAAACCTATCCCGCTGCTAGGAAAATATTCGAACGGGCCGATGATGTGCTGGGGTTTCCCATCTCACAGCTCTGCTTTGAGGGCCCCGAGGATGAACTTCGCCGTACTATAAATGCCCAACCAGCAATAATGACGGTTAGTTTGGCTTGTTTAGCCGCCGTCCGAGAAGCCGGTATAGAAGACCGGTTGGGGGCACCAGTATTTGTGGCGGGACATAGCTTGGGTGAGTATACTGCGCTGGCCGCCTCTGGCTCGGTCAGCCTCAATAGAGCGCTTAATTTGGTTAAAGAGAGGGGACGCCTGATGGAGGAGGCTGCCCAGCTAAGGATGGGTGGTATGCTGGCGGTGCTAGGCCTAGATGCCAAGGCCGTGCGCCGGCTATGCAAAGATGCCGGTGCTCAGATGGCCAACATAAACTGCCCCGGCCAGATAGTAATCAGCGGGGACTCCGGCTCCCTGGACCAGGCCCGGACATTGGCCCAAGCCAAAGGGGGCAAGATTAAGGTGCTGGATGTGAGTGGTGCCTTTCATTCCCAGTTGATGCGCCGGGCAATGCACCGGCTCGTGAGAATACTTGCCGCATTGAGATTCCGCCGCCCAAGAATGCCTATCGTAGCCAATACAACAGCGAAGGCTTTGCGCAGCTCCAGCGAAGTAAAAGCCGAGCTTGGTCACCAGTTGTGTCATTGCGTCCACTGGCAGGAGTCGGTGGAGTATATGTCCGATAACGGCGTATCCACTTTTGTTGAGATGGGGCCGGGACAGACACTGACTAGCCTTATTCGACGTATAAAGCCGGAGAGCAATGCCGTAAGCATGGGAGATGTGCCCTCCATTGAGGAGATGCTATAGGGCCCGGTAGCCTGTCCAATCGGATAGCTATCGTCACCGGGAGTTCCCGAGGGATTGGGTGTGCTATCGCTCTCAAGCTGGCCCAGGAAGGTGCATCCGTGGTGGTGAACGGTCAGCATCTGGAGAGTGTGGCCGCTGCTGCTGCTCAAGTTAGGGCGGAGGGTGGCCAGACGCTTGAGGTGGCTGCGGATGTGGGCCTTCCACATGAGGCCACTCGGCTGGTGGAAGAGACCATGTCTCTCTGGGGCAGGGTTGATATTCTGATTAACAATGCGGGTATCGCTCGGGATCAACTCGCAGTACGGATGAAGGACGAGGAATGGGCGGCCGTCATCCAGACCAACCTGACGAGCGCTTTCTTGTGCTCGCGGGCAGTATTGAGGCCCATGTTGCGGCAGCGCTGGGGACGCATAGTCAATATATCCAGTGTGGCCGGGGCCATAGGTAATGCTGGACAGGCCAACTACTCCGCAGCCAAGGCCGGTATGATAGGGCTTACCAAAGCTATTGCCAGGGAGGTTGCAAACAGGGGAATAACTGTTAACGCTATCGCCCCCGGGTTTATTGAAACGGATATGACACGTTTCCTTGACCGCCGTGAGGACTTGCTAAATCAGATTCCGGCAGGCCACACCGGCACCGTTCAGGATGTGGCCGAGGCGGCAGCATTTCTCGTGTCACCCCCTGCCGGATATGTTACAGGGCAGGTCCTTCATGTAGACGGCGGCATGGCCATGGTGTAGCATAGAGAAGCTCATGTGGTTGATATACCTGTATGATGCAACTTAGTTACAGGCGGGATAGATATATATATGAGTGGCGCCAGACATAGGGCGAGGGTGATTGCTCTTCAGGCCCTTTATGAGATTGACGTGGTGGGTCATGCTACCGAGGCGGCCCTGCCCCACTGCATCGGTGAAGGCACATCGGAAGATATTGCCAGCTTTGCCCAGCAGTTGGTGACTACAATATTGCAGCACTGCTCAGATATTGATGAAAGAATACAGTATTTCGCCCCTGCCTACCCCGTGGGGCAACTCTCACCTGTAGACCGCAGCATACTCCGGCTGGCGATATCGGAAATCATGTTCAGTCGGGATATCCCCATTAAAATCGCTATTAACGAGGCCGTTGAGCTTGCCAAGGCATTTGGCAGTGAGGCTTCTCCCCGTTTCGTTAATGGTGTGCTGGGGGCCGTAGTCAGCGCCGGGAGCACGGCACTCGGAAGCTGTGGAAACTCCGACATGACGCAGATAAAAAGAGAGAGGAGGTGATTTGTTGGCTACAGTCTATGACCGATTAAAAAAAGTTATCGTGGACCGCTTGGATGTGGAAGAGACCAAAATAGTGCCACAGTCCCGTTTCAGCGAAGACCTTGAGGCTGATTCCTTGGACTTAGTGGAGCTTATTATGGCGATTGAGGAGGAGTTCACCAGTTCAAACAGCAAGCTAGAAATTCCCGATGAAGAGGCGGAGAGCATCAAGACAGTTCAGCATGTGCTAGACTACCTCGCCTCCCAGGGAGTCAAGGGCTCCTAATTGACCCATGCAGTATTTTTTGATTTCTACAATACTTTAGTTGGTTTTAACCCGCCCCGCGAGGAAATTCACGCAGCAGCCTGTCGCGATATGGGGGTGGCACTTAGTCCGGAAGCCATCCGCTCTCATCTGCCTCCGGCAGATGAGTACTATCACAAGGAGAGCCTGCGGCTGCCTATTAGCAGCCGTTCACAGGCTGACCAAGACGAGTTCTACACCCGTTATGAGCGAATGGTGCTGCAGGGAGCCGGGGCGGAGGTCTCGGCTGGTGTTGCTCTGGCCATCTTCAGGCGAATGCGCCAGCACGGCTGGCGCATTCGCCTCTACGAAGATAGCCTGCCGGTTATCAGGAATTTGAAGGAAACGGGAAAGGTGGTAGGCATCGTATCTAATGTGGATAGGGACCTATCACCGTTTTGCCAGCAGTTGGGCCTTACCGGGGAGGTGGACTTTGTAGTCACCTCATGGGAGGTAGGGACGGGCAAACCTCATCCTGCGATATTTCATTGCGCACTGGAACGGGCCCATACCACCCCGGATCACACCGTACACGTGGGAGAT
>JASLXN010000007.1:0-20766 GCA_030740315.1 Dehalococcoidia bacterium
GCGTCCAATACTGAGAAGATCCGGGGTCCCTCCGGAAGCCGTATATAGGCCTGGAGGTAGGGAGCCTTGAAGCCGGGTGGGGCTACATGAGAGACGGTGAAGGTCTCAATCAAACCACGCCGACTCAGGGCGGTCTCCTCCATGGTGTCCCGCCCCAGGCATGAAGGGCAGATCGCTCTCTTGGGGAAGGCGGTATAGCCGCAGGCTCGGCAACGGCTGCCCACCAGGTGGGGTGGCTGGGAGGGGTCATCGGGCGTGTGAAATACCCCCTCCAGGGCTAAGAGTTGCTTCTTATCACTCAAGTAACCCCTCCTCTTGTATGATGTCCAGCAACTGGCGCACGATTACGGCCGTGCTGCCCCATACCACCTGACCGTAATAGTTGAAGAACCAGCCCATGCGGCCATCGGGCCGCCGTTCCTCCCAGCTAAACCGCTGGTCCATGAGGTGGGACAGGGGCACCTCTATCAGTTCGGCCACCTCTACGGGGCTTGGCTGGAACGGATAGGGGTGGGGGAAGACCCCCACGAAAGGAGCGATGAAGAAACCGCCGCTCATGCTGATAAGGGAGTCCAGTTCCCCCACCACCTCCACATGCTTTGGCTTGAGCCCAATCTCCTCTTCGGTCTCCCGCAGGGCGGTGAGCAGCAGGCTGCCGTCCTCCGCCGGGTGGTAGGCGCCTCCGGGGAAGGAAATATGCCCCTTGTAGTGCTCTACCTCGTAGGAGCGTTTGGTGAACAGAAGGTGGGGTTCTCCATTGTGGACGAACAGAGGGGCCAGCACCGCCGAGGGGGTGTAAATGGTGCTGGTGCTAACGCCCTCCGTGCTTAGCTTGGGGCGTTGGGCGAGAAAGTCCCGGAGCCTTTCAACCTGGAGTTTACGCTGCGCCACAGGTCCTCCACCTGTTTTTCAAGCTCCTCGAGGCCGCCGTTATTGCGAATGACAACATCAGACCGCTTGGCCTTCTCCTCTGGGGGAATCTGAGAGCGGAGACGTGCCCGGCTCTGCTCAGGTGACATGCCCTTTGCCTTGAAGAGCCGATCCAACACCACGGATTCGTCGGACAGTGTTGCCCATATCTCGTCCACCAGATTGGTCCACTTGGCTTCAAAGAGGACGGCCGCCTCCACCACCGCTATCTCAGTCCCCTCACTTTTCCACTCTTTGAGGATGACGGCTATGGCATCCCTTATCCTTGGATGCGTAATATCATTGAGCTTCTCAAGGGAATCGGCTTTTGAGAAGACGATGCTTGCCAGCCGTTTGCGGTCAATCTTCCCCTCTGTCCCTACCACTTCCCGTCCGAAGGTGTTAATAATATCGTTGTAGGCCGGGCCACCCGGCTCATAGACCTGGTGGCCTACTATATCGGCATCCACCATCCGCGCCCCCAGCCTGGCGAGGATATGGGAGACCGTGCTCTTGCCGCTGCCTATGCCCCCGGTGAGTCCGATGACCAGCATCAGTAGGGGAGGTACTCTCGGCCCATTATCTCACGCACGATAATCAGCTTCATGATATCAGCGGTGCCGTCGGCCAATTCAAAACCCATGACATCCCGCAGCCGCTGCTCCAGCGGGTACTCCTCGCTGTAGCCTATTTGGCCGTGGATGAGCAGGCAGTTGTGGATAACATCCACCGCAATTACAGGGCACAGCCACTTGACCATGGCGGATTCTTTGGCATGAAACTGACCGGCGTCCTTCATGGCTAGGGCCCGGTAGGAAAGCAGCCGCCCGGCCTCAATCATGGTGGCTGCCTCGGCAATCTTGAAGGATACTCCCTCAAACTTGCCGATAGGCTTGCCGAAAGCCATGCGCTGTTTGGCGTAGTTTATGGCCTCGTCCAGTGAGGTCTGGGCGGCACCCATACATATGAGACCAAGCAGCACCCGGATGGTGTCAAACTGGCTCATCACCAGGTGGAAACCCCTGCCCTCCTCACCCAGGCGGTGGCTTTCAGGCACGGCCACATTGTCCAGGAAGATGGAGGCACGGCCGATGGGCTTGCACCCCATGTCAAGTATTCGGGAGCGGCTCACCCGCTCCTGTTCCAGGGGCACCAGAAAGGCGGTAACGCCGCGGGCGCCTTGTGTGGGGTCGGTCTTGGCGAAGACAATGCAGGCGCTGGACTGCATACCTAGGCTCACCGAGGTCTTCTCCCCGCTGAGGATGTAGCTGGTCCCGTCCCTCACCGCTCGGCAGGCGGTGTTGGCCACATCTGAGCCCAGCCCAGGCTCCGTGGTGGCTAGGGATAGCATCGTCTCCCCCGCAACCACGGGGGGGAACCACTGAGCTTGTACCTCCTCCGGGGCCATCTGCAGGGCGATGCCGATTCCCGCGGAGAGGATGGTGGGTAGGGACAGGTTGAAATCGGCCTGCCCCACCGCCTCCGTGGATATACCCAGGCTCACCCAGTCTATGGTCTCGCCCCCGTACCTCTCGGGCACATTGAAACCCAGGAGGCCCATGCCGGCCATCTTCTTCAGCACATCTGAGGGGATGTAGTCTAATTTGGCACGCTCTTTGGCACCGGGTGCCAACTCCTTCTGGGAGAAGTTGTGCATCTCCCGGCGAAACATCTCCTGGGACTCGTTAAAGCCGAACGACATTCCTCACCTCTTCCATTTCCATTCTCATTGGTTGTAAGTCTAACAGCCCCCAAACTGGGCAGTCAAGCTGTGGGTCGCTCTTGCTGCGTCATGTATGCAGACCCACCCCTTTCCCCAACACCATATATCTAAAGAAGCATGAGGGCCTGGTTTATATGTCTATATGCGGTAGCCCCTGGGGGTCACCATGCGGCCGTTCGAGGTGAATGTGCTGGAGTTGCCGATGATGACGGTGGTGGACATGTCTATCTGGTGCTCCAGCATGGCCTCCAATGTGGAGAGGATTACCTCTTCCCCTTCCCGCAGGGCGTTACGCACGATGCCCACCGGGGTATCTGGGCGGCGGTGCCGCAGGAGGATGTCCCGGCACTCCCGGAGACCCTGCCGCCGGGAGCGGCTGGCGGGGTTATAGAGGGCCACCACGAAATCTGCGGTGGCGGCGGCCTCCAACCGCTTCCGGACGACCTCCCAGGGGGTTAGCAGGTCGCTCAGGCTGATAGCGGCGAAGTCATGCATCAGCGGCGCTCCTAGGCAGGCCGCCGCAGTGCTGAGGGCGGTGACTCCGGGCACCACGGTGACCTGTATGTCTGCTCCCTGGCGGTGCATCAGCTCCATCACCAGCCCCGCCATGCCGTATATACCGGGGTCGCCGCTGCTGACCACCGCTACCCGCTTCCCGGACAGTGCGGCGGCAATGGCCTGCTCCCCCCGGGACACCTCCTGGGTCATCCCGGAGGAGATGACTTCCTTTCCGTCAACAAGGGCACCCAGCCGCTTCACATAGGAGGTGTAGCCCACTATGATCTGGCTGTCCTTTATGGCCTGCAGCGCCTCGGGCGTCATGTGTTCCGGCGCACCGGGGCCGGTGCCGACTATGTAGAGGCTTCCTTCCCCACGGCTACGGTCACTCCCCCGGAGGCCGTCTTGGGCAGCAGCAGCCTCATCTCCTTTCCCGATAGCAGCACACATGGCTCACAGACTCCTTCCACGCCTATTTTCTCTTTGACAAAAGCGGAGCGCTGATAGTCCCCCTGAAAGCGGGCTATCCTCTCTTTGCTGAAGGTCCGGATGGACAGCCCCAGAGCGGCACAGGCGGCCACTATTCCCGGCTCGGAGGCCTTCTCCTCGATGGTAGCCACCCAGCGCACGGAGTCCAAGTTGCTGCCTACACTTTCCAGAGCGGATGCAATCGACTGCCGCACCGCCTGGTGGCTGACGCCTCGCCTAGCCCCCACCCCCACTACTATGCTCCTGGACACCTCCGCAGCAGTGGTGATGACCGGCTCCGCCCCGGTGGCGTTGGCCACTCTCAGGGCAAACCGGTTGGCCCCCCCCTCGTGCCCCGAAAGCAGGCTGATGGCGTACCGACCCGCCTCATCCATCACCACGATGGCCGGGTCCGTGTGTTTGTCCCGGACATGCCGGGCTATCATACGCACCACGATGCCGACCGGCATTATGAATACTATGCCCTGGTACTTGCTGAACAGGTCAGCCACAAGCTCCCGAAGGTCGCTAAAGGGGCTGTCCTGGTCCGCCAGCGCCGTGGGCAGGAACAGGTCAGCCTCCGGCACCCGCTGCCGCAGGAGGCGGGCTATCCGCCTGCCGCGAGGGTTCAGGGTGACCACGGCTATGGTCATCTTTTCTGCCGTTGGGAGTGGGCAAACCCGGGGTCATATAGTAGGGACCTCTCGTATCCCCCTTCCAGGACATGGCCGACGATGATTATGGCCGTACGGGATATACCGGCCTCTTTCACCTTGACGGCAATATCGGTCAGACTGCCCCTCACCACCCTTTCATCGGGCCACGATGCCCTCTCCACCACGGCCACCTGTGTTTCCCAGGGATAGGCATCCTTCAGCTGCCCCACCACTTCCTCGATGAGATGGACGCTGAGGAAGAGCACCAGGGTGGCACCTGTCCGGGCCAGCCCCCGCAGCCCCTCGCTATCGGGCACCGGGGTCCGCTTCCCCATGCGGCTGAGAATCACGGTCTGGGTCACACCGGGCAGGGTCAACTCCTGCTCCAGGGCGGCGCTGGCGGCGGAGAAGGCGCTTACACCCGGCACCACCTGAAACTCTATGTCATGGGCCCGGCACCAGTCCATCTGCTCCTGAATGGCGCTGAACAGAGAGGGGTCGCCGCTGTGGATGCGGGCCACTATCTTGCCTTCGGCTTTGGCCTGTGAGAACACCCGGGTTACATCCTCCAGGGTCATAGCGGCGGAGTTGAGCCGGGGGACTCCCTCCCCGGCCCATTTCAGCACTTCCGGGTTCACCAGGGAGCCGGCGTAGATAATGACATCGGCCCCGGCAATAATACGTTGGGCCTTGAGGGTGAGGAGTTCGGCGTCTCCCGGGCCTGCGCCCACGAAATACACCTTCACCTTTCGTTCTCCTTCCGGCGTCGCACTATTATCACCGACAGGTACCCCAGCCGTTCCCCCTCTACCTGCGAAATATCCCTGGCCACAGTCTGCCCCTCCAGCCCCGCCCGGGATACCAGCACGGCGTCCCCGGCCAGGCCCATATCGCTGAGTAGCTCTCTTACCTGGGCCAGTCGGTGACCGATTTTCATCAGCACCACGGTATCAAAATCAGTGAGCACCCTCCGCAGGGTCTCCTCCCCGGCGGATGCGGGTAGCACGGCCATCTCCTCATCACGCTCCGCCAGGGAGAGGTTGGCTAGGGCGGCGGCGGCGGTAAAGGAGGTGATGCCGGGCACCGTTTCCACCTGGGTATCAGGGGCCTTTTCCCAGAGTGCTTTAAGCAGGTAGTTGTAGGTGGAGTAGAGCAGGGGGTCGCCTAGGGTGACGAAGGCCACCTCCAGACCCTGGGCCAACCTGTCTGCCACCGTATCTGCGGCCCTGCGCCAGTACTCCTGGAGCCTGGTGGTGTCCCGTACCATGGGAAAGGAAAGCTCCAGGCACTCCTTTCCCGGCAGCAACTGGTGAAGAATGGAGAAGGCGATACTGCCCTCTCCGCTATCGGCCCGCGGCACGCAGATGATGTCCACCGCCTCTAAGAGCTTCAGGGCCTTGATTGTGACCAGTCCCGGGTCTCCGGGGCCGATGCCTATTCCGTAGAGCTTGCCTGAGAGCTTTCCGGGCATCCTTTTCTCTTTCTGATTATCACCACGCTAAGTCCCCGGCTATCGGCCGAGGCGAGGGCACCGCGGACATCGCTGACCGTGATTCTCTCTTCGGGGTAGGAGAGGTTCTCACAGATGATAACCTCCCGGTCCTCTATGCCGTGTCCCAGCAGGTCCCTGGCTATCTCCCGCGGCGTCCAGCGGCCGTCGGTCAGGACAGCCACCGTGGGGTGCTGTGCCACCGCCCCTGCCAGGCCGTCCGCATCCCGGCCCCCGTCTGCATCCCGTCCATGAAGACTCAGGATGCAGGCATCCTCCCAGCCCAACTTGAGCCGGGCGAAGGCAAGCTGCACCGAGCTGATGCCGGGGACAACCTCGAACTCATCCTGCCCCAGATAGTTTGATATCACCCCCAGGAAGCTGTAAAGCCCCGGGTCACCCGATACCAGGACCCCTATTTTGAGGCGCGCCCTGTTCTCCAGTATAAACTGGACCGCCGCCGGTGGGTCTCCCTTCAAGTCCAGCTTGCGGATGGGCCGGTCAAAGAGCCGGGTGAGCCGCTGGCTGCTCAGGAGGAGGTCGCACTCCGCAACCTTTGCCCTGGCAGCGGGGGTTATGTAGCTCTCGTCTCCAGGCCCCACCCCGATAATGTAAAGCTTTTTCCAAGACATTTTCCCAGCACCTCTCCCTTGAGGTTCAGGATGAGACAGCCCAGCCTGACGGACGGCCCAACCAGCATCCCGATGCGCCACACTACCCGCCTGGCGACCTCATCAAATGTAGCCTCCAGGGACTCCCGGCGCAAGATGTCCACCGCAGCCTCGGCGGCATCCAGGGCCATCACCTGGCTTACAACCCTACGGGTGGCCCCGCACAGGGCGGCACAGGCAGCGATGGTCTCCAGCCGGGCATCGCCGGACTGATGGTGGGTGTTCATCAGCCCCGCAGCCACCTTGGCCAGCTTACCTATGTGCCCTACCAGGAGCACCTCCTCCACGCCCCAGCGGCGGCACTCCTCCAGGGCGAACCCTACATGGTCGCCCACTATGATGATAGCCTCTTGGGGGAAGCCCAACGCCCCCCGGCTCAGGGCCTCCCCTATGCGGCCGGAGCAAAGGGACAGTCTCTTGTGTCCACCGGCACGGGCCACTTTTATCTCCAGTGAGAGGGAGACCTTATAGGCCTCCACAGAGCGTGGCTCCACGATACCCGTTGTACCCAGGATGGAGATACCGCCGACAATGCCCAGCCGCGGGTTGAAGGTCTTTGCGGCTAGCCTCTCACCATCCGGTACCACGATAGTCACCTCGGCCCTGGTGCCTGGCGGCAACAGCGCGCCCGCATCTCTAACTATCATACTGCGGGGTACAGGGTTTATAGCCCACTCCCCCGGTGGCAGGGGCAGACCAGGCCTGGTGACCCGACCCACGCCGGTCCCGCCCTTAACCTCCACCCCTTGCCCGTGTGACAGCCTTACCTCGGCATAGATTTCAGTGCCGTGAGTGACATCCGGGTCGTCTCCGGCGTCCTTGATGACACCGCAGCGGGCCAGGCCATCGCTCAGGCTCTGCCCCACAATGTTCAGGGTAAGCTTGACCCCTGAAGCGGTCTCCACCTCTACCTGCTCCGGTGTCCGGCCGGAGGTAAGCATCAGCATACACGCCTTTGCCGCCGCCTGGGCGCAGGTGCCGGTGGTGTAGCCTTTCCGCAACGGAGGCCCCGGGCTTGTGCTCAGCCTGTCTCCCTCAGCGCTCCCTGCCGGGCGAAACGCCTAAGCAGCAAGGCTGATGCCCCCCCCAGCACGGCCCAGAAGAACACCTGGCCGGACAGGGAGAGGATGCGGAATTGCCACACCAGGTTCGCCGGGGCGGTCACGGGGTCGGAATCGGCCGGCATGAGGACAAGGAGCGTGGTGGCTAGGACGCCGTAGAGCACCACCGCCACTCCCAGCCACCGCCCTTGCAATCTGGCGTGGTGCCACCGCTTGCCCAGCAGCCAGTAGACCAGTCCCGCCGCCGCCATCGCCAGCGCCGAAAGGGCTATGAAACCTAACATGAGGCCCTGGCGATAGAAGACGGTTTCCGGTTCCCCCACCCCGGGCGGGTTAGCGGGGTACTTCAGGAAGGGGATAAGGGCCACAGACCACCACATCAACCCCGCCAGCACCACCGCCCTGATATCGGGCCACCGTCCGGGCATGCGCCATCCCATTACGGTGAAGGCGACGGCAAAGATGATGCCTATCAGCAGCCCGTAAAGGGCGCTGCCTACTATCAGCATCCCTTTTTGGGTGCCGCGGGATACCATTGGGGCCTCGTGGCTGTGGGCGCCTGACTCCTCCAGGGCTATCGCCCGGTCAATGACGGGCTCTGTGAGCACAAGATGGAACAGGCCCATTACCAGTCCCGCAAGCAGGCCGGCGACGAGGGCCGCCTTCAGCACCGGTATGAGGCGCTCAGCAGGCACTAATGGCAGGGAAACCCGGCGGCATGGCGCACATCGTGGAACAGCTCGTGCAACAGGCCCTGCTGGGAGGTGGCCTGCCCGGCGAGGGCGTTGATGGCCTCACCCTGGGCTATGCCGATGAGGAACAGGCCCGCCAGGGCCGCCAGGAGAAGGGCCCAGTACCCCGGGGCCAGCCCCAGGAACCCCTTGTGCTTTGCATCTACCGCTGTGTTCACCTTTCACCTCCTTTTTAAAGTGAAGATTGGATACCACTGCTTTTGCTATGCAACGCCTCAGCATCTGCGAGCCGTAGTAGAGAGTTCATGATGGCCACCGCTACCGGGCTGCCCCCCCGTGCGCCCCTGTTGGTGATGAAGGGCACCCCCGAGCTTACCAGCCTTTCCTTGGTCTCTGCGGCATCCACGAAGCCCACGGGAACGCCGATAACCACGGCTGGGGCGGCCCTCCCTGAGGCCACCCCCTCCAGCACTTCCGCAAGGGCGGTGGGGGCGTTGCCCACCACCACCACCCCGCCGGGGTGCTCCCGGAGCATATACCGCATGGAGGCCTGGGAGCGGGTGATGCCCTGCTCCAGGGCCTTCTCCGCTACATGTGAATGGGCGATGGAGCATACCACACTGCCCCCCAGACGTTGCAGACGCCCCTGGTCAATTCCGGCCGCTACCATGTTTACATCCACCAGGATATCCGTCCCCCGCCCCAATGCGGCCAGCGCCGCCGCCACCGCCTGGGGATGAAACATCAGGCTCTGGGCAAAAGCGGGGTCTGCGGTGGCGTGGACTACCCTTCTCACCACCTGCTTCTCGCCCTCGGGAAGCTCCAGCCCCTGTAGATGGGTCTCTACAATCTCAAAACTCTCCCGTTCTATATCGGCGCCAGTAGGGGAGGGAGATACTCCGCTACCGATGGCCCTGGCCACCCTCCCCGATATCAACCGGTAGAAGCCTGAGTTCAGCAGGAGAGGCTCACTCAGGGTAAACTCAACCCCGGGATATCGCTCCAGGATGCGTCGAATCTCGGCTCCCGCATCATGGGTGTGGTGGTTACCGCTGACCAGGAACAGGGCCAGGACGAATATCTCCCGGCATCCAGCATCTATGAGCCGGCCCAGCCCGGTACCTATATCGGGCTGGGTGAGCTGAAGAAAGGCCGGCTCCAGGTGCTCGGTACCCAGGTCGGACCTCAGCCTGTAGACCAGGTCCCAGACCATCTGGTTGGCCTCGCCTCGAGCGGAGCCATGGCCTAACAGCAATACGCCCTTCAATACCCTCCTGATGTCCCCGCGCCACGCGGGGTTGCCGGAAAACAAAAAATCCCTGCCCTTTGGAGAGCGGCAGGGGACCTACTCACTGCTGCTAAACTCACAGGTCTCCTCACACTGAGGAGACCCGTAGCGCAGCTTTGGTGTCTGCACCCCTCCTCGAGGGTCATAACACGGGGGCGGCTGGCGTTCCGACTCGCCCCAACCGGCTTTTCAGCCTGAAGGGGCTCACGGCTGCGGGACAGTACCGGGTTCTCACCGGCTTCGCATTTACCCTGTTACGGGCACCGCCTCCTCTATTGCTATGTTCAGTTGGCAAGGAGTATAGCATCCGGGGGTGTTGTCTGTCAAACGACTGGGACAGTCCTTGACGCTGTGGTTTGGAACGGTTATCTTCTGAGTGCCGAGCACCCTCCGGCCGGCCCTCCGCAGGGAGTTCCGGGCACGCCGGGCGGACAGGGTGGCGGCAGCGGCGGTTTCGTTTTCGGCAGCGAGGCATAGCTTTATGACTACCACGGTCCGACGGGGTATGAACCCATATATGGTGCTGGCGCTTACCACGCTGGTGGCCTTCGTGGCCAGCGGCGTCCGCATGTCCTACGGTGTTTTTGTCGTACCCCTGAGCGATGCTTTCACCCTGAGCCGCGCGGAGGCGGCGCTGCCCCTGTCTTTGAGTATGGTGGTCTGGGGGGTAATGCAGCCCTTTACCGGTGCCTGGATGGATACCTACGGCCCCCGGAGGATTATCCTGGCCTCCCTGCTCACCATGGCCTTGGGTTTCGTGGCGGCCTCCATCGCCCAGAGCCTGTGGCTGCTTGCCATCGGCTATGCCCTGCTGGTGGGCAGTGCCTCCAGCGGGCTGGCGGTGGCCGCCTTCTCCATCCTGGTGAGCCGCTGGTTCGGGCCTGAGAAGCGGGGAAGGGCCATCGGCATCGCCCTGGCGGGGATTCCCGTGGGCAGCGTCCTCTTTGCCCCCCTCACCTCAGCCGTGGTTTACAGGGAAAGCTGGCAGACCGCCTTTCTGTTCCTGGCCGCCGTCCTTATGCTCATAGCCCTGCCGCTGTCATTTATCTTCCTGCGAGAGCCACCTTCCTCCACAGGGGCACCCAGGGCTGCCGCCGCCGGGGCGGGCTCGCTTTTCAGCCGCGAGGTGCGGTGGGCGCTGAGGACCCGGGCCTACTGGCTGCTGCTGACAGCCTACTTCGGCTGCGGCTCTACCGGGTGGTTCCTCTACGGCCACCTGCCCGCCATCGCACTGGATATGGGCCTATCCCCCCAGCAGGGGGCTACCGGCCTAGGCCTTATAGGGGTGGGAGGAGGTATGGGGGCTATATTGGGCGGCTGGGCGGCGGACCGGTTCGGACGCTACCACACTCTGGCCGGTGGCTACCTGGTGCGTGCACTGGGATTTTTCTTTCTGGTGTACGTCGTCCATGATGTCACCACCTTCTACCTCGCCAGCCTGGTGGCGGGGCTGTCCATGTTCGTCACCATCACCGTCACGCAACTGCTTATCTACGAACTCTTCGGGGCCGCGATAGCCGGCAGGATGATTGGGCTAACATTTGTGCTGCACCAGGTAGGCTCTACCATAGGGCCTTACCTGGGGGGTAGCATGTACGACGCCCTGGGAAGCTATACGGCGGCACTGCTGATTTCGGGTGGCATACTGCTGGTGTCAGCATTCCTGGGGTGGCGGCTGAAGTACGCCGCAAAAGGCCAAACTTCGGTACGCTAAGAACCGTTGCGGTGGGGCAGGGATACGATTGCGGTGCCGCGAACCGTGACCTCACCCTGGGGGTTCTCCAGCCATATCTCGCACTCCACCACCGGGCCACCCGATGTCTCCGGCTTGCCTATCACTTTACCTCTACAGACCAGCTCCTGGTTGGGGAAGTCCATGCCCAGCAAACGAATGCTCAGCTTGTGCAGTGTGCCCCGTGTCCCCATCCAGTTGGTGACCACCTCCGTCACGAAGGCGGCCTTCAGGCGGCCGTGCACCAGGGCATCGGGCACCCCTGACGCCCGTATTACCTCGGGGTCATAGTGCACCGGGTGCAGGTTTTCCGAGGCACCGGCCCAGCGCACCATCTGCATGAGTTTGGGCCGCCTGGTTACCGGAGGCAACTCCTGGCCGATAGCTACATCCTCAAAAAAAGGCTGCATGATGTCCCCGCTTAATATCCGATGAGGGTGCCCCGGCTCACCGCCACCTGCTCCCCCCGCTGGTTGGTGTGCACTCTCTCCCAAGTGACTATGAGCATCCTACCCATCCTGCCTGTGGTCTCCCTGATACTGGTAATCCTCATGGTGGAGGTAATGATATCGCCCAGGCGTATAGGGGACAGGAACTCCCACTCCCCTCCGCCATCCAGCAGTCCGATGAAGGGCGACACGATTTCCAGCTCCCCGTCCGACATCAGCCAGTTGAGGGCCGGGGGCAGGCGGGGGGACATCTTGGCTCCGGACATCATCCAGGTCAGGAGAAAGGCGGGAGGCACTTCCTCTCCCCAGCGGGGGTTGGTGTCACCGGTGGACTTGAGGATGCGTTGCATCATCCGCTGCTCTACCGCTATCACATCAGGCTCCAGCTCAACCCCTACGGAGGACTGAATCTCCGCTGTCAGCAGTGCTTGGGGTAGCATGGCCACCTCCTCATGGGAGCCGCTTTAGCTCCGTAAACCCCGGGGAGGGGTAAGCGGGTGCCCGGGCTGAGTAGTCATCCGGCCTCAGCCCCCACCGCCCGGCCGGGGCACCGGCATCGGGTCCGGCCTGTCCAGCCCCTTCTCCATCAGTATTCTCTGGTGCAGCTTTTCGAAGTCAGCGGGAGGCATATGGTCCACCTTATCGGCCCTCAGCTTCAGCTTGGCCGCCCCGGTGGAGCACCTGGGAACGCACACACCGCACCCTATGCACCACTCCTCGTCCACGGCTGCGGTCCCGTCCTCGACGGTCAGGGCAGCCACCGGGCAAATCTTCACGCAGTCGCCGCAGCCGCTGCATATCTTTTCATCGGTATCCCGCATGAAGTAGGTGGCCATGAGGACATCCCTGGGTATCTTGCGCCTCCTGATGGAGCCCACATTCCAGCAGGCGCAGCCGCAGCAGTTGCAATTATGCTTTATATCCCCAACGGCATTGTCCACAAAGTGGACCAGCCCGGCCTCCGCGCTCTCTTTTACTATTTGAAAGGCTTCCTCCCTGGTTATGGCCCTACCCAGCCCCCTCTCAATGAGGTACTCGGCCAGCTCATCGAACTTCAGGCAGTTCTCCAGGGGGTGCTCGCAGGGCCTGTCCCGCAGCACCATCATCATGCGGCACGGGCAGTGGGCCACGGCGAAGGTTTTGGCCTGCTGGAGGACCTTCTCCATGCTGTTGAAAGGAAGGACCGCCTGCATGGTGTCGTGGTCCATAGCGTCATGCGGCGGTATGTAGCGGTACGGCTTGGTCTGGCTGGCCCCCCAGGCCTCCGCCGTAACCTCGCGGCCGAAATACCTGGGTATTATGTTGGCCATATGCCTGGCGTGTGGCGTGTCCTCCCCCTTCCAGAAAAAGGTCTGGGGAAACCCGAAACCGACCTGCTGGAGGGCATATCCTTTGCCCCCCTCCTCGGTTTTACCGGAGAACAGCATTCCCCGTTCGGCAAGGCTCTCAAACATCCCGGCCAGTTTCTGCCTGGGAATGCCCGCCTGGTCTGCGATTTCATCCACCGAAACGGGCCGGAACGGGGCCACCCTGGTGGGAAGCAGCACAAGCACCTCCGCCTCCTCCGGGGTCAGATGCTCCCGCAGTATTCCTAGTAGCTCTTCCCTGTAGGGTAGGCCCATTCCCAGTGTGGACAGGTGAATTGCCAGGTCCTCATACGCATTATGCATCCCGAGCACCTCCATCGGAAGATTTGCAACCATTATTGTATCAGCCCGGTTTGTGTATTATCCACTCCTGTAAGGCCGGGAAGGGAGCGAAACTCTCGGTATAGTGCTTGGTTGCTTAAGTAAGAATAGCAATGAGATTCTCCGCTGTGCTCAGAATGACATGCGTATTTTGTCACCCTGAGCGTAGCGAAGGGTCTCATCTTACAAAACATAATAACGCTTGTTTCTGTAAGTGGTTAATGGAGTTGCGGCTGTTAGGGCTACTTGGGGCGGCGAATGCCGGGGGTGGAAAACAGGACACCCCCCATGAGCAGGACGGCCAGGCCCCCGAAGACCATCACAGTGAAGGGTGCCCCGTACCGCTCGGTGAGGGCACCGGAAACCAGGTTCCCCACCAGTAGGGTGGTCACTGCCAGCCCCCTCATCCCCATCACCCTGCCCCGCATTTCATCGGAGACGGAGGTCATCAGGAGGGTAGCCGTGGATACCATGGCGACATCCTGGAAAATCCCCCCGATGAACAGGATGCCCAGGGACAGCGGAAACCACTGGGAGAAGGAAAATACCACCAGCATCACAGGCCACATGATGTAGCCGATAATGAGCAGCCATCCCTGTCGCCGGGAGTGTCGCAGGGAGGCCAGGCCCAGGTTGCTTACCAGAGCACCGGCGGCTACGGCGGCAGTCAAGAACCCCAGCCCTACGGCCCCCACGGCCAGCACATCCCGGGCAAACATCGGCATCAGGGCGTGGGTGAGTGGAAAACCCAGCAGATTGGCCAGGGCGGCCAGCATCAGTAGCGCCCTGATGCGGGGCTCCCGCAGGAAATAGGCGAAGCCTTTGCGTAGCCCCTGCCATATTGGCTCCGCCTCACGGGCGTATGTGGTCCCCGCACGGCACAGCGCCAGCAGCACCGCCAGATTGGCCAGGTACATACCGGCTACCAGCCCGTAGGCCCCGGAGTACCCCACCAGCAGCACAAAAGAGCCCCCCAGGACCGGCCCAACTACGGCGGTGAGGTTCTGGGCGGCACGGTTCAACGCCATACCGTTAAGCAGGTCCTGGCTTCCCACAATGTCCCCCACCAGGGCGTTACGGGAAGGATAATCGAAAGCGTATGTGGTGCCAAGGGCCAGGATGGCCACAAAAAGATGCCACACCTGCAGCCATCCCAACACCATCAAGGCCAGCAGAACCAGCGCCGTGAGCGAGTTTACAGTCTGAGCGGCAAACATCAGCCGGCGGCGCTCCATACGGTCCGAGATAGCGCCCCCCAGCGGTCCCAGGCCCCAGCCCACAAAACGGAAGGAGGCGGCCAACCCCACCAGGAAGGGTGAGTTGGTCAGCTCCAGCACCAGCCACCCTAACACCACCACCTCCGTCCAGCGGGCAGCATAGAGCAGAAAGGTAGATAGCGTGAGCAGGCGGAAGTCCCGGTGTTTCAACACCCTAAGGCTGTGGAGCACCGAGCTATTGTAGCACACCATTGCCATCGCCCGGCTGGGTTGCGTTGACAGCCAGTAAAGGGAGGCTTAGAATTACAATCTTGGATATCATGGATTTGTCAGCAGGTACTTTTGCAGCTTTATTCCAACTGCCCGTTGTAAGTGAGGACATGAGCCAGGGCCTGTTTGTAACCTGGGCGGGGATGGCCGTCGTTTTCTCCGTTCTCATTGTGCTTATTCTGTTCATGATGGTATTGGGTCGTGTTTTCAAGCCGAAGCCGGAAGAGGAGTAGCACCAGTGCTCTGGGAGGAAGTCCTTAGCGGGCTGGCCAACTTCACCACCGGGCAGGCGTTGATGATGCTCATCGGCGGCGTCCTTATCTATCTGGCCATAAATAAGGGGATGGAGCCGGTGCTGCTGCTGCCCATCGGCCTCGGAATTATCCTGGCCAACATACCACTCAGCGGCGTGCACGATGAGGGTGACGGCATATTCTGGCTGTTGAAAGAGGCAGGGCTGAGAACGGAGCTTTTCCCGTTGCTCATCTTTATCGGCATCGGGGCCATGATAGACTTTGGGGCCTTGCTGGAAAGGCCCCTTACGGTGTTGTTGGGAGCCGCCGCTCAGTTCGGCATATTTGGCACCATGCTGTTGGCCCTGGCCCTGGGGTTTCCTTTGAACGAGGCCGCTTCCATCGGCATCATCGGCTCTGCGGACGGCCCGACATCCATATATGTGGCCTCCATTCTGGCCCCTGACCTGCTCGGACCGGTGGCTGTGGCAGCTTACTCCTACATGGCGCTGGTGCCCATTATCCAGCCCCCCATTATGAAGCTCCTTACCACCAATGCGGAAAGAAAGATAAGGATGAGCACCGGTGCTCGGTCCGTCTCCAAGACCACTAAAATCCTGTTCCCCCTGGCGGCGATAGTTGTCACCGGGCTGCTGGCCCCCAAGGCCACCCCCCTCATCGGCATGCTCATGTTCGGTAACCTGATGCGGGAGTCCGGCGTGGTTCCCCGCCTGGCCGGCACCGCTGAGAACGAGATGGTAAACATCGTCACCATATTGCTGGGGATAACGGTAGGCTCCACCATGACCGCTACCACATTCCTGCGCCAGGATACTATCCTTATTTTCGTGATGGGCATCCTGGCTTTCTCCATAGGTACTGCGGCGGGAGTGGTGTTCGGCAAGGTTATGTGCCACCTCTCAGGAAGGCGGGTAAACCCCCTCATCGGTGCCGCCGGGATTTCCGCCTTCCCCATGTCGGCCCGGGTTGTACAGAAGGTGGGGCTTCAGGCTGACCCCCACAACCATCTGCTGATGCATGCCGTGGGGGCCAATACGGCGGGCCAAGTGGCCTCGGCGGTGGCTGGTGGAGCCCTGCTGACCCTTGTTCTCGGCGTCCTCTAAATGGAACTGAACCAGTTTGCGGCTATAGCCATCTTTGTGGCGATGTTCGCCGTCATTGTGGGTGGCTGGGTAAACCGCACTTGGGTGGCCTTGGCCGCTGGCCTGCTCACCGCCGTCATAGTGCTGCGCAGCCCGATAACCACCTTCAACACCGTAAACTGGGAGACCATCATATTCCTGTGGGGTATGATGGTGATGGTGGCCGGCCTGGGCCTCAGCGGGTTTTTCCGCTGGCTGTGCCTGTATGTGGCCCGTCTGGCCCGCTACAATACCACCGCCATATTCATCTCCTTCATGTTCCTCTCCGGGTTCTTGGCCATGTTCATAGATAGTATTACCGTGCTGCTGTTCATGGCCGCAGTGGTGATAGAGCTTTCCTATCTGCTGGGCTTCAAGCCTATTCCCTTCATCATCGCCCTTATCTTCGCTGCCAATTCCGGTGGGGCGGCCACCATGTCTGGCGACCCCCCCAATGTCATAATCGGCACCGCCTTCGGCTACAGTTTCATGGACTTCGCCACCAACACCGGGCCTATCGCCTGGGCGGGGTTGGTAGTAGGCGCGGGCCTGCTGTACCTCACCCAGCGCCGCATGCTGGTGGCTGCCGCTCCCAAGGCGGATTACCCGGAGCCTGCCAATGCCATCGCTGACCGCCCCCTCTTCTTCAAGGGTATCGCGATATTCGCCATAATCATCGCTTTCCTGATCAGCCATCACGCTCTGGGGCAGCCCATTTATGTAGTAGGCATCACCGCAGCGTTGCTTACCTGCATGGCCACCTGGCGGCGGCTGCGCGAGGTATTCAGCGATGTGGACTGGCGCACGCTGCTCTTCTTCTTGGGCCTTTTCGTAGTGGTAGGGGGACTGGAGGAGACGCATGTGCTGCAGGCGGTGGCGGATTTCATAGGGGCCGCCACTGGGGGCCAGATAGCCCTGGCCATAGCCTTCATCCTGTGGGCATCGGCATTTGCCTCTGCCATCGTGGATAACATCCCCTTCGCTGCCGCCATGGTGCCGATTATCCGTACAATGTCCGCTACAACCGGTATGGATCAGGAGACTCTGAGTTGGACACTTGCGCTGGGCGCCGATGTGGGAGGTAACGCCACGCCCATAGGCGCCTCGGCCAATGTGGTGGGGCTGGGGGTGGCGGAGCGGATGGGCTTCAAGGTCTCCTGGGGCCACTACTTCTTGCGAGCGGTGCCTGCCACCATCCTGGCCCTTATAGTTTTCCATCTGCTGCTGCTATGGAAGTATACCTAAATATGGACTATGCCTGGCACACCCTGACGGTTGAAGAGGGTCTCAGCCGGCTGGATACCCAACTCCAAGGGCTTACCACCATTGAGGCACAGGAGAGACTCGCCCGCTTGGGCCCAAACGCGCTACAGGCGAAGAAGCGGCAACCCCCCGTCATTCTTTTCCTGGAGCAGTTCAAGAGCTTCCTTATCATAATACTCCTCTTCGCCGTGGTTGCCTCGGCCATCCTGGGGAATACCCTGGAGGCGGCCCTTATCCTTGTCATCGTTGTCTTTGCCGCCGGGCTGGGCTTCGCCCAGGAGTACCGGGCTGAGCGGGCGATAGAGGCCCTGGCCCGCATGGCGGCCCCTTCCGCAACGGTTATTCGGGACGGCAAGGAACAGGAGATAGACGCCCAGAAGCTGGTGCCGGGGGATGTGTTGGTGCTTCTCACCGGGGACCGGGTTCCCGCAGACCTGCGCCTGATGGAGGCGGCAAACCTCAGGGCTGATGAGGCATCGCTGACTGGGGAATCGGTGCCCGTGGGGAAGGCGGTTACCGCTCTGTCATCCGGGGACCACCCGGTGGCGGAGCGCAACAACATGGCTTTCATGGGCACATCGGTGGTATACGGGCGGGGACGAGGTGTGGTGGTCGCTACCGGGATGCAAACCCATTTCGGCCAGATAGCCGGCATGCTCCAGACCGTGGAGACGCGCCAGACACCGCTGCAACAGAGCCTGGACCGGCTGGGGCGGTGGATAGGCGTAGCGGCGTTCAGCATCGTCGGCGTTGTATTCGGACTGGGCCTTATGCGAGGCGAGGATGTGCTGGAGATGTTCATCTGGGCGGTGAGCCTGGCCGTAGCGGCTGTGCCGGAGGCCCTGCCGGCGGTGGTCACTATCTCCCTTGCCCTGGGCGTGCAGCGAATGGTCAAGCGCCATGCCCTGGTGCGCCGGCTGTCGGCGGTCGAGACGCTGGGCTCCACCACCATTATCTGCTCCGATAAAACGGGCACCCTAACCCAGGACCAGATGACAGTGCGCCAGCTATATTTTAACGGTGCAACAGCAGAGGTCACCGGGACCGGGTACGAGCCACAGGGCCAGTTCCTCCGGGAGGGGCAGCCCGTTTCCGCGGGCGACGCTCACCTGGGCATGCTGCTCCGTATCGGTGCCCTGTGCAACGACAGCTCTCTGAGACAGGACAACGACTCCTGGACCGTCAGAGGCGACCCCACCGAGGGCGCTCTGGTGGTGGTGGCGGCCAAGTACGGCGTTGACCCTGAAGCCCTGCGAGATGAGTGGGTACGAACGGACGAGGTCCCCTTCTCCTCGGAAAGCAGGCGCATGACGACAGTCCACGCCTCCCCTGAGGGGCGTATTGCTATGTCCAAGGGGGCCACAGAGGTCATACTGGATGCCTGTTTCCATATTTACGAGGATGGGGAGGTGAGGCCCCTGGAGACCGCCGGGCAAGAAGCCATCCTCAGCGTCAACCAGGACATGGCCCGCAACGCCCTGAGGGTGCTGGCCCTGGCCTACAAGCCCTTGAACGGGGATGAGCGGGTGGGGGAGGGCCTGGTCTTTGCGGGCCTGGTGGGAATGATGGACCCGCCTCGGCAAGAGGCGAAGGCCGCAATCGCCCAGTGCGATACTGCCGGTATCAAGTCGGTAATGATAACCGGCGACCATCAGCTTACCGCCTCCGCCATCGCCCGGGAGCTGGGGCTTCTCAAGAACGGTGCGGTCCTGAGCGGCAACGAGATAGAGAGGATGACCGACGAGGAGTTGATAGAGGCGGTGCAGCGGACGGAGGTCTACGCCCGGGTGTCCCCGGCCCACAAGTTCCGCATCGTAAGCGCCCTCACCCAGCAGGGACATTTGGTCGCCATGACGGGGGACGGCGTAAACGATGCTCCCGCCTTGAAAAAAGCGGATATAGGCGTGGCCATGGGCATTACCGGTACCGATGTATCTAAAGAAGCCTCCGAAATGATTCTCACCGATGACAACTTTGCCTCCATCGTCGCCGCAGTGGAGGAGGGAAGGACCATCTTCGCGAACATCCGCAAGTTCCTCATGTACATGTTCTCCACCAATTTGGGGGAGCTGCTATTGGTGCTGGTGGCGGTGCTGCTAAACTTCCCCCTGCCCCTCACCGCCATCCAGCTCCTGTTTATCAACCTGGTCACCGACGGCCTGCCCGCCCTGGCCCTGGCTGTGGACCCCTCTGACCCGGATATAATGCAGCGCCCCCCCCGTGATGCCAGGAAACCGGTGCTGGAACCGCCCGATCTGGCCCTGGTGGCTCTGGGCGGGGCCTGGTCAGGATTGGTCAACCTGTATCTCTTCATCGGGGCGCTAAATGGGGGCAGGGGCCTGTTAGAGGCCCAGGCCCTGACCTTTCTGTGCTTGGTCCTCATTCAGTATTTCAAGGCGTTCAACTTCCGCTCTGACCGTCTCTCCATCCTGAGGATAGGCCCTTTTGCCAACCGCTGGCTGGTGCGGGCGGTGCTTCTCAACAGCCTGCTCATGCTGCCAGTGGTGTATATACCCTTCCTGCAAGGCCCTTTCCACACCTTCTCCCTGGGGCTGATGGACTGGGCACTGGTGATGGGGCTGGCCTTCACCGTGGTGCCAGTGTTGGAAGCGGGCAAATGGCTTCGCCGCCGCTCCGCCGGCCCCTGAACCGGCTTCTTGCCAAAGGCCGTGGGTAAGGTTATGATGTTCGTAAGCCCCCGTAGCTCAGCCTGGATAGAGCACCGGCCTCCGGAGTCGGGTGCGTGGGTTCGAATCCCGCCGGGGGTACCACCGGGGTGTGGCGCAGTGGCAGCGCGCATGGTTTGGGACCATGAGGCCGGCGGTTCAAATCCGCCCACCCCGACTTCATTTTCAGTTGCGAGGTATCAGGACTTGTTACTCCCTTCTGAGGCCAGATGGGGCTGGCTGGAGGAACCCAATGGGTGAGACGAATGAGTACCTGTGCTGAGGTCATCGCCAGAACGCTGAAAGAAGCCGGTATCGGGAGCGTCTTTGGCCTTCCAGGTGGGGAGGTGCTTACCCTGATCGAAGCCCTTCGCCAGGAGGATATCTCTTTTGTCTTGACCCGTCACGAGGCTACGGCGGCTTTCATGGCCGATGTAACCGGTCAGATTACTGGGCGTCCCGGGGTTTGCCTTTCCACCCTCGGCCCGGGAGCCACCAACCTCCTTTCTGGTGTGGCCAATGCCTATCTGGACCGGTCGCCGCTTCTGGCGATTACGGGGCAGATGTCCACTGAGGCGCTTCCTTTTTGCAGTCACCAGCGAATAGATTTGCCGGCGCTCTTTCAACCCGTGACTAAGGCGGGCATTGTTA
>JASLXN010000007.1:20776-21011 GCA_030740315.1 Dehalococcoidia bacterium
GCCATAGCTATTGCTACTCAGGGCAGAAGGGGGCCGGTCCATATCATGCTGCCCAGCAATATCGCGAGACAAGAAGATGAAGGAAATGAGAGCCGGGAGGTGCCCCTTGAGGAGTCCTCTCCTGTTTTGAATCAGGGTTTGCTCGAAGAAGCGGTGGGGGAGCTGGCGCGGGCCAGCCACCCGTTAATTATATTGGGAATCGGGGTTGACCCTCTGGCGACCGGTGAAGCCATCA
>JASLXN010000080.1 GCA_030740315.1 Dehalococcoidia bacterium
GCCACTTGCACATGGCCGTCTCTTTGGTATGAGGCCTCCCCTGGTCCATGAGCCACAGCGCCCGGAAACATATGAGGCGGGCAGCCTCTATCATAGTGGCCGCCTCAGCAAGTTTGAAGGAGACCCCTTCAAACTTGCCGATGGGCCTTCCGAAGGCCTGGCGGGTCTTGGCGTACTCTATCGCCTCGTCAAGAGAGGCCTCGGCGGCCCCCAGTGTTTCCAAGCCCAAGCAATTGCGGATGAAATCAAACTGGCCCATGACGGTATAAAAGCCCTTACCCTCATCCCCCAACCGGTAGTTTTCGGGCACCATCACATCATCGAAGAAATAGGAGGATCGGCCCATGGGTTTACAGCCGGTATCGGCCATGCCGCTACGGCTCAGGCCCTTTGAATCGGTAGGCACCAAAAAGGCGGAGACGCCCCGCGCTCCGCCCTTGGGGTCGGACTTGGCAAATACCACCGCCACCTCAGACTGCATCCCGAGAGTGATGGAGGTTTTCTCGCCACGTAGCAGATAGCCATCCCCAGTGCGGGTGGCAGTGGTCTGGATGGCGGCGGCATCGGAGCCGCACCCCGGCTCCGTAAGGCACAGGGCCACCAGTTTCTCCCCGCTTATCAGTGGGGGCAGCCACTTTTCTTTGGCCTCGTCGGAGCCCTGCACAATCCCCAAGCCACAGCCTATCACTTGGTGAGGGACCAACGAAAGCGAAAAGTCGGCACGAGCAATCTCCTCCACGGTTATACCCACCATAACCCAGTCGCCGGGAGTGCCGCCGTACTCCTGGGGCAGGGTCAGCCCCAACAGACCCATGTCACCCATACGCTTGACAAGGTTGGTGTCCATGGTATCCTGTTTGGCTCTCTCCTTGGCTCCGGGCAGCAGTTCCTTGCGGGCGAAGTCCCGCACCTGTCGCTGGAACATATTCTGGGCCTCAGTAAAGGTGAACTCTCCCATAAGGCCTCCTTTCCAACAACAGATTAACCTTTTACTTTCTCCAGCGTCAAGGAAACCACCTCTCCTATAGGCTGTGGGCTTTCTCCTTGAAGTGCTGAGGAAGCGCCACCCTGATGGCGTGTACGCAATTACACCTTTCCGGTTTACGCTGGAGCGCAAGGTTGTAGGACAGCTTCGATAGTCCTCCAGGAGCTTGGCCAAAATGCATGAATGCTCCAGACAGATTCTCCGAGTTAGGCTCAACGGTCAGGGTTCGGCAAGCTTCCCAGAATCCTAAAGATTTATACATCCTGCCTACAGTACTACCATGACGTGAAGAGGGAGGATGCGCTCCTCTTTATGAATCACATCTGGCTACACGGCCTCGCCGCGGGAGTAAATAGACAGGTTTTTTTCAGACGACGTTCATCCCTTCTCACTCAATTAGGGCAACCTCTATTTTACCACCGGCACCCGGTGCTGAGATGCGGAACCTTGCTTCGGCCTGGACTCCCAACTCATCGACGAGTTCCAGCTTCGCCAGATACACTCCTGGAAGCAGATGGGCTTGCGGCACTCCTCCCCGAGTCATAGCGATGGGAATACCTATACAGGCACCACCCCTTGTCCAGTCCATCTCTCGCACAGGCTCCCTCAGTCCCCAGGCCATCATGTCATGGAGAAACCCCAGCCAGGCATCATGGGACTCCCGGCTCCTTAACGCCGGTGTAATAGCACCTTCCTGCCATCCTCCAGGATGGCGTAGGCGCAGAGGATTCCCTCCTTCTCCCTGGCCCCCTGGCGCACTGGCAGGTAGCAGGCGTCCAGGAACAGGTATACTACAGCCAGCTCCGATAGGTCCCGGCTCCGCCAGCGCTCAAACTCCGTCTGAAGCTCCCTTCCCAGACGGCTCACCCCACTCCGGGAGAGCACCTCTTCCCGGAATGCCTCCAGGAACAGCGCCTCCACGTCCCGCGTGGAGAGTCCCCGCACATACATCTCCAGCACCAGCCGCTTCAGGGCTTCCGAGCGGGGCCGCAGCGCCGCAGTCACCCTGGAGCGGAACGGCTCCACCGTCGCCCTCACCTGGGGCACTGCCATGCTCAGCACCCCCACCGGCATCTTGACTCGCTTCGGCTCATATCCGTTGCGCCAACCCCGGCGTTTTTCCCCATGCCGGTAGTAGCCCCGGCCCAGAAACTCCTGCACCTCCTCTTCCAGAGCCCTCTGCGCAGGTACTAGCAGATGCACTAGGCGGTCCAGGGGATGGTCATCTGTTTGTTGGCCTCGAAGCACCCATTCCACCTCTTGCTTGATCCTCTCGCTGGGCAGTATTCTGTTATCCACGGCATAGTCTCCTCCTTCCTTGGCCTCCAGGCCAGGGTCTTTTTCCTTGGGAGGTAGTCTACGCCGTCTCCTTTCTCAAGGGCAATCTACAGGAATTATGGGACATCACCTTCCGCAAAGCATATAACTATTTCACTTGTGCAAACATAACAAAGAAGCCCCCTTATTTTCTGTGTTTTCGTCTGTAGACATCCGTAGAGCCCCTTGCTACCATTTTTATTAGAAGATTGTACAAACATTCTTTAGCAGACAGTCAACGAAGAAAACAGGATATTTTGGAACGCTCATCAGAAGCGTCTTTATCGCTACTTCTGAGGTCGTATACTTACTTCCTTGGCGTTTGGTGAGGGCTCGGCGGGGGAGGAACCCTAGATAGATAGTCATGTAACACGATCTTAACATTCATGAAACAACGTAGAAACCGTTTTCAATTATGCTGGATATATAAAGCGCAGCCATTTTACAGGATGTTCAGATGAAGGAGATTATTGCAATTATCAGGTCGGAGAAGTGTCTCGCGACCGTCGAGGCCGTAGCGGAGTTTGGAGTGGAGGAGGTTGTAGACCAGCGGGTACTCGGCCGTGGGCGGGAAGGTGGGCTACGCTACTTGAGACCGGTATCGGGACAGCAGTCCGAAGAGATTGTCCAGTTCTTACCTAAACGGATGCTTACCTGGTTAGTCCCGGAAGAAAAGGTGGAGACTATAATAGAAGCCATTATCAGCACCAACCGGACTGATACTTACGGTGACGGCAAGATTTTCGTTTGTCCCTTAGATGACACGGGGATTATGGATCAAGCACCTGGGACCTATAGAAATGATGTTACACAAGAAACCTGATACGCATCTAACTATGTTCATATAGAACATGTTGGCTAATTGGGCTAATAATAGGAGAACTACGTGGAAACCCAGAATAATCCCATTGAAGTGTATAAAAAAGAAAAAGATGGCCTGGATATCCTGAAGGATATCCAGGAACTGGCGGTGAGTCATGATGGTTGGGAGACTCTTGACCCGGGGAATAGGGAAAGGCTCAAGTGGATAGGCACCTTCTTCTGTAAACCAACACCAGGACAGTTCATGATGCGCATCCGTATCCCTAATGGTCATACCACCGCAGCTCAGCTCCACCTGTTCGCTACGCTTTCTCGCCAGCTTGGCAATTGTATCCTGGACCTCACCACCCGCCAGCAGATAGAGCTTCGCGCTGTCAAGATTCGTGATGTGCCTCAAATATTAGAGGCCCTCGAAGGAGTAGATTTAACCAGTCTGCAGACCGGCATGGACAATGTCAGGAATGCGACCTGCTGTCCCCTGGCAGGACTCACCAGGAGGGAATTATTTGATGCCTCTCCTGCGGGTGTCGAATTCACCCGTATGCTTCTAAACAACAAGGACTTCTCCAACTTACCCCGCAAGTTCAACGTGAATATTACCGGCTGTCTGGAAAACTGCACCAACACCGAGACGCAGGATATATCCATGACTCCGGCAATACGTTACTCAGACCGTGCTCCAGGCTTCAATGTGGCTGTGGGAGGCAAGATGGGCAGCTTGATGAAAATAGCTCAACCGCTCGATGTTTTTGTGGAGCCGCAGGAAGCTGCCTGGCTGGCAGCGGAAATTACCAAACTCTTTCGCGACGAGGGCTTCCGCGACGTGCGCACCCGGGGTCGCCTTTTCTTTCTTATCGAAGAATGGGGCATAGAACGTTTCAGGAAGGTTTTGCAGGAACGCTGCGGCAAGACCCTGGAAAAGGCACAGCAAGAGGCCCGCCTTCCTGATAAAACAGGCCATGGGGGTATTCATCCCCAACAACAGCCAGGTTTGGTCTCAGTCGGTCTGTGCGTGCCGGCTGGCCGACTATCGAGTAATCAAGTGGATGAGTTAGCATATCTGGCCGAACGGTACGGCAGCGGTCACCTGAGATTGACCACCGACCAGAACGTGATACTAGTCAACGTGCCCGAAGTGGGGCTCTCCAGCCTCCTCTCCGAACCCATCCTCCGACACTTCTCCCCCGACCCTCATCCATTTCTGGGAGGACTCGTCACCTGCACAGGGACGGATTACTGCAAGCTATCTCAAATCGAAACTAAAAACATCGGTTTGCGCTTGGCCGAGGAAATGGCCAGGCGGTTTCCCGAGGCTCCACCAGTTACGATGCACTGGTCAGGGTGCTCGGCGGGATGCGGCAATCACCAGGCCGCCGATATAGGTTTCCAGGGCGTAAAAGCCCAGTTAAATGGAGAGGTTACGGAGGCAGTCAGCATCTTTGTAGGAGGCCGGAGCGGCATCGACCCTAAACCCGGCGAACGGATTGTGGAGCTTCTACCGGTGTCTTTACTGAACGAAGTCGTTTCCTCCATTCTGAAGAACCTGAATGTCTTAACTAAGGTTATACGACCACGCGTCGGAGAAAAACGGGTCTTAATGGTCCCGGCACTGACAGCGCCTGACTCAGGCAACGGAGCCAACTTATGAAGATGATTCGAGCCATAATCAGACCGGACAAAGAACTGCCGGTTACGGCTGCCTTGACGAAAGCGGGTTTTCCTGCTTTGACTAAATGGGAGGTGATAGGGCGAGGAAAACAGCAGGGTATCCAGTTAGGCGAGCGAGTCTATGACGGACTCGCCAAATGCCTTTTACTGATAGTTGTCCATGATGACCGGTTGTTGAAGGAAGCTATCAGGACCATTGAAAAGGCCGCTTTCAGCGGTAATCCCGGAGACGGGAAGATCTTTGTAACATCGGTTGAAAAGGCTTACACCGTACGCACCGGCAAAGCCGAATTGTAACTGGTATCTGCATCCGCTAAACATTCTGAGTGTTTGTTAAATACGTTTTTATCGCCTTTAGATGGGCAACAGCCTGTCCTGATTCTTGACTCCATCTCCGCCGCACCTTTTGAATGTCTTCCATTGCTGCACTTGTACCATTACCCTGCTGGCAGTGGAGGTGGTTAAATTTAACGACCGGGATCAGTTGGCTGTTCGCCAAGGTGCAGGATGGCACCACCATCTCCCACCGCAAAGACATCTGAGGAGGAGTTGCCCCAGACACCAAAAAGGGGATTATTAGTGCCGCTGGACATAGGGCTCCAGGAGCTGCCGTCGTAGTGCAAAATAGTACCAGGGCCCCCCACAGCAAAGACATCGGAGGAAGAACTGCCCCATACGTCCGTTAGGTCCCATATGGTGCCGCTGTTCATCAGGCTCCAAGTGTTGCCATCAAAGTGCAGGATAGTGCCGTACTGCCCCACGGCAAAGACATCAGAAGGGGAACTGCCCCAAACACTCAAGGGGCGATCTAAGGTGCCATTGCTTTTGGTGGTCCAGGTGCTGCCATCGAAGTGTAGAGTAGTGCCAAGGCCCCCCACAGCAAAGACATCGGAAGGGGAATCGGCCCAGACACCATTGAGGAATTCTGCGGTGCCGCTGCTCATGGTGGTCCAAGCGCTGCCGTCGTAATGAACGATGGCGCCAAAATCGCCAGCAGCAAATACATTGGAGGCGGAGGTGCCCCAGACACTGTTAAGTTGATGTGGGGTGCCGCTGCTCATGGTGGTCCAAGCGCTGCCATCGTAGTGCAAGATGGTGCCACTGCTTCCCACGGCAAAGCCGTCCAAATAGAATCCCGCGGGTGGAGAGGAAAGAGGGGCGATGAACCTCTTACACCCATTGGTCTTTCCCCGGATGTGTCATTTATGTTACCTTTAAGGACGGAGCGCCTCAACCAGACCCAGACAAGGAGGAAAGCCATGCTCAGCAGCAAACGGCGCCTGGGACGGGGAATAGCGGTAGTGGGGGCGGGGATGTCTCGCTTCGGCGCTTTCAAGGACAAGGCCAGCCGAGACCTATTTGTTGACGCTTTTGTTGACATGCAGAGTTCGGTGGACAAGGGGCTGGATGTCAGCGATATCCAGAGTATTTTCGTGGGGAACTTCTCCAGCGACCTCTTTGAAGGCCAGGGCCACCTAGCCCCCATGATGGCGGAGTGGGTGGGGCTAAACCCCTGCCCTGCCACCCGGGTGGAGGACGCCTGCGCCAGCGGCGGTGTGGCCCTGCGCCAGGGGTTGCTGGCCATCGCCTCCGGCCTCTACGATGTGGTGCTGGTGGGCGGTGTGGAGAAGATGACTAACCTTCCCACGGAGCGGGTTACGGATGCCCTGGCCGCCGCCAGCGATGTCCTCTACGAGGCCTCAGCCGGGTTCACCTTCCCCGGCCTATATGCAGCCATGGCCACCGCCTATATGGAAAAATACGGCCTGGGCACCGAACCGTTTATGCATGTGGCCATAAAGAACCATAAGAACGGCGGCCTCAACCCCAAGGCCCAGTTCAACACAACTCTTAAAGACCTCCTGGAGGCCCGCAAGGTCCGCGCCAAAGACCGGGGGCAGCCGGTACCGGAGTGGGAGACGGAGATGGACTTCCTGAATGACCCTGCGGCCAACCCCCTGGTGGCTTGGCCCATGCGCCTGTTTGACTGCTCCCCCATAACCGACGGTGCCGCCTGCCTGTTGCTGGTGGCCGATGAGATAGCCGGTAATTTCACAGACCGCCCTCTGCGCCTTA
>JASLXN010000081.1 GCA_030740315.1 Dehalococcoidia bacterium
GGAGCACCTGGCCTATCTGCTCATAAGCCACCCGAGACTGAGCTGCAACTCCCGCCGGGTACACTATCTGTCCCGAAGCGGCATCAAGTTGGCTGCCGGCGAAGCCGGAGGTCCACAGATATCCCCCAGCACGCACCCCGGGGGCAAAGGTGTAGCGGGAGTAGTAGTCCCAACCGGGGTTAACCGCCTCCCTTTTGGCTCCCCGCACCGCCACCGCCTCCACCTCGATGAGAGCATCCGGACGCAGGAGTCGCTCCACTACGATGCCGGTGGCGGCAGGCCACTGCCCCTGGAAGAACTCCTGGCGCACCACTGCCGTCCCCCGATATCCCTCCAGGCCTGCGGGAGGGATGTAGTCCACCGTCTTGACCACATTTTCCGGGCCCAGCCCGGCAGTCTCAAGCACCGCCCTCATCTTCTGATAGGCAATCCGGGCCTGAGCCACTATGTCCCCTCGGCAGGCCATCTGCCCGGTGGCCGGGTCATGGGCACCGCTGCTCATGCCTGAGAGGAACACCAGCCCCCCTCTTTCCACCCCCTGTGAGAAAGTATAACGGCTGATATCCGCCCAGGGGTAGTGTGCCGGGGTGATAACCTGCTTGGTGGCCATACTCGCCTCCCCCTATAGCTTTAGCCTGCCCTCTAAGTCGGCTGCGGATACGGGCCCCACCACCGCCACGCTGAGCTTATCTGTGGCGATGAGGCTATGGGCCACCTCGGTAAGCTGCTTAGAAGTAACGGCGTCCAGCATGGCTACCACCTCATCCACGGTCAAGATTCGGTCGGACAGCATCTCCTGGGCACCCAGCCATGTGGCCACGCTACGGGTATCCTCCATGCGCAACAGGAGGCGTCCCTTCAGGTACTCCCTGGCCCTGGTTACCTCCACTTCGGGTATCTCCTCTCTGAGTCGGCCCAACTCTTCAAGGGCGGCATCAACGGTTGACGGAAGCTGCTCTGGGTCTACTCCGGCGTATATCACCCAGGCCCCCGTATCTTGTAAATGGCTGGTGTAGCTGTGGATATCATAGGCCAGGCCCAGTTTCTCACGGATATTGAGGAACAGACGGCTGCTCATGCCATCCCCCAGAATGGCGTTGAGCAGGTCCAGTGTAAAGCGCTGGGGGTGGAGGTTGGAGAGGCCCCGCAGAGCCAGGCAGAGGTGGGCCTGCTCCGTGGTGCGGTTGTCTACCAACAGCCTTGGGGCATTCTGCCGGTCATCCACGGGGACACTCTTCTCCGCCGGGCCGTCCTGCCAGGGGGCAAAGGCCCCAGCCACACTCTCCACCACGGCATCGTGCTCCACATTCCCGGCCACGCTGACGGCTACATTCCCGGCCCGGTAGTGCCTGGCCAGGAAGTCCGCCAAGTGCTGGCGGGTAAAGGCCCCGACCGATTCCTTAGTGCCGGCAACATCCCGGCCCAAGGGCTGGTCGGGCCACATAACATTGTCTATTATCAGATTGACAAGCTGGCCAGGGTTGTCCTGCGTCATGCTTATCTCTTCAATGATGACGCTGCGCTCTTTCTCCACCTCTGTGGAGTCAAATTTGGAGTTGAGTATCATGTCCGACAGCACATCCAGAGCGCTCTCAAAGTTGCCTACGGCCACCTTACACCAGTATACGGTTAGCTCCTTATCAGTACCCCCGTTGAGTATGCCACCCACCCCTTCAATGGCTTCCGAAATCTCCTTTGAGCTGGCCCGGCGCTGGGTGCCCTTGAAGCACAGGTGCTCCACGAAATGAGACGCCCCGGCATCGGCATCGGACTCAAAGCGAGAGCCGATGCCGATGAATATAGACAGGCTCGCCGAACGGGTGTGCGGCATCTTGCTGGTAATAACCCTGAGGCCACTGGGGAGCACGGTGCGTCGGAACATCAATGAAATTCTAATTTAGCCCCTCCGCCATGTCAATTGGTATGGCAAGGGCGGTTTAGCAAAGATTGTCCTTCCCATCTACCCTCCCGCTAGATTTCTTCGGGGGATACGCCCACCAGATACCCTCGGGTGCGTAGGAAAAGCTGTGTTGCTACGAACATTACCGCAGTGCTTGACTTTGCTTATATGTGGTTGCTACCATGAGGTCAGTAATGGAGATTGCCCCTGGTGTCTACACCATTTCAATAGGGCAGGGGGCCTTCACCGGAGTCTTCCCGCCCAATGTTTACCTGGTAGCAGGGGAGCACCCCGTGCTCCTTGATTCCGGCTACGAAGCCGATGCCCCCACGCGGCTGGGG
The DNA here is from genome assembly GCA_030740315.1 of Dehalococcoidia bacterium. Lineage (GTDB taxonomy): Bacteria > Chloroflexota > Dehalococcoidia > JACVQG01 > JAHKAY01 > JASLQE01. Next base: position 2,242 of record JASLXN010000081.1, read on the forward strand.
AAGCTGCGTGAGCTGGGCCTAGGTGTGGGCCGTATCTTACTGAGCCACCCCCATGTGGACCACATAGGCGGCGCCGGCCCTATTGGCCAGGCCACCGGTGCCAGGATTTGCATTCACAGAGACGATGCCGCCGAGGCCGGGGATATCGCCGAGGCGCTGGAGCATGGGCAGGTGATTAGCACCGGCAACACCGATTTGGAGGTCGTCCACACCCCCGGCCATACCCCGGGCCATATGTGCCTCCTCCTCCGTCCGCAGGGTTTCCTGTTCTCCGGGGACCATGTACTGGGGCTAGGCACCACCGTCATCACCCCGCCAAGGGGGGACATGGGCCGGTATATGGCCTCTCTGGAGAACCTGCTGACATACCCCTTCCAGTCCATACTGCCCGGCCACGGCCCCATGGTGCAGGACGGACACAGCAAGGTGGCGGAGTTGCTCCAGCACCGCCGGGAACGGGAAGCACAGGTGCTCTCTTGCCTAGAGCGAGGGCACAACCTAATCGCAGACATGGTCAAAGACATCTACGATGAGTTGGACCCCCGCCTGATGGGGCTGGCCGAGCTACAGGTGAAAGCCCACCTCGCCAAGCTACAGACGGAGGGCCGGATATCCGTACAGGAAGGAGCATACCACCTCGAGTAGGACAATATGAACAATCCCCTCCTCTCCCTTTTTCCAGTTACGGCGCAGGTCAAGGATGACCGGCTTTTCATAGCCGGGCAGGACATAGTAGGGTTGGTGCGCCGCTTTGGCACCCCCCTGTACATATTTGATGAGGCCACGCTGCACTCCCAATGCTCCGCATTCAGGGACGAGTTCGCCAGTCTCTATCCACGTAGCCGGGTGCTGTACGCCGCCAAGGCTTTCCTAGGCCAGGGTCTGGCCCGGATGATAGCCGACGAGCGGTTGGGGATGGATGTGGTATCCGGCGGAGAACTCTCCCTGGCCCACAAGGCGGGGTTCCCCCCGGAGAGGATCCACTTCCACGGCAATAACAAGGGCCGGGAGGAGCTGGAGTTGGCCCTCACCCTGGGGGTGGGACGGGTGGTGGTGGACAATTTCCACGAGCTCTCCTTGTTGGAGGAAATAGCCTCCCGCCGTATAGCGCTTCAGAACATTCTGCTGCGTATCTCCCCCGGTGTTGACCCCCACACCCACTCCCACACCTCCACCGGTGTGACCGACAGCAAGTTCGGCTTTCTCATGGACCGGGCCGCCGAGGCGGTAGGCCTAGCCATGGACTCCCCCCACCTGCACCTAGTGGGCCTACATTTCCACCTGGGCTCCCCTATCTACGATGTGGAGCCGTATCAGGAGGCCATAGCCCGGGTGTTGGCCTTCGCCACCGAGATGGAGCGCAAGTTTAACTTTGAGCTACGGGAGTTCAGCCCGGGCGGCGGTTTCGCCGTCTCCTACACGGTGGACCGGCCGGCACCACCCCCCTCTTACTATGCCCAGGGCATAGTGTCCGCCCTCCGCCGTGGTATGGGTGAGGGCAAAAGTGAGGAGCCGTGGCTGATAGTGGAGCCGGGGAGGTCAATTGTGGCACGCGCCGGGGTGGCCCTCTACCGAGTGGGTACCCGTAAAGAGATTCCAGGTATTCGCACCTATGTGTCCGTGGACGGCGGCATGGGGGACAATATCCGCCCCGCCTTGTATGACTCCGCCTACCAGGCCCTGGTAGCTAACAAGGCATCGCAAGAGCATCGGGAGACGGTGACCATCTCCGGAAAGTTCTGCGAGTCCGGGGATGTGCTGATTCGAGATATCCCCCTTCCACCGCTGAGCCCAGGAGACATCATCGCTATACCAGTCTCAGGGGCGTACAGCATACCCATGTCCAGCAATTACAACGCCAACCCCCGCCCCGCGGTGGTGCTCCTGACCGGGCAGGGGCCGAAACTGTGGCGGCGCAGGGAGCACTACCAGGACATGGCGGCCCTGGAGGAGTCGTGATATGTGGCGCACAGTGGGCCATCCCCAAGCCGTGTCCTACTTGGAGCGTTCCCTGGGGTCAGGACGTATGGCCCATGCCTATCTTTTGGTGGGGCAACGCCATGTGGGTAAAGGCACCCTGGCCCAAGATACGGCCCGTGCCCTGAACTGTCAGGGGGAATCGCCCCCGTGCGGTGCCTGTTCCGCCTGCGAGCGGATAGACCGGGGGACTCACCCCGATGTGTTGCGGGTGGGCCTGCTGAGCGATGAGAAGACGGGCCGCCCCAGGACCGAAATCAGCATAGACCAGATGCGTGAGGTGGCATCCCTGGCCGCCCTGCCCCCGTATGAGGGCGGGCACCGGGTATTTATCATAGACGGTGCTGAGTTGCTGTCCACCGAGGCGGCCAACGCCTTGCTGAAGACACTGGAAGAGCCGTCGCCCAAGGTGGTGTTCCTGTTGCTCAGCGCCGCGGAAGGCATTCTGCTGCCCACCGTAACCTCAAGGTGTCAGCGGGTGGAACTGCGGCCACTGCCGGCACAGGAGGTAGCCGGCTTTCTGGAGGCTACCGGTATGGATCCCGAGGAGGCACAGCTACGTATGCGGCTCAGCAATGGGAGCCCGGGACGGGCTTTGGATCAGGAGTTCCTTAGCCGGCGGGGTGAGGCTCTGGCCCAGGCCGAGGCCATGCTCTCCCAGGGGAGCTGGGACCGGCTGGCCCTAGCTGCCGAGCGGGCGGCCAGCTACGATAAGGAACGGGACGCCGAGTTCCTTGACCTGTGGCTGGGCTGGTGGCGGGACCTGCTCCTGCTACGGGCCGGGTGTCCCGATGCGGTGGCAAATGCGGACCACGCAGCAGCCCTGGAACGGACGGCCAGGGCGCTCAGCCTCAGCCAAATAAAGGGCGCCATACACAGCCTGCGGGCCGCCGCGGAGGGGCTACGACATCATGCCAGCCCCCGCCTAGCGCTAGAGGTAATGGTATTAAATCTTCCCCATTTGGAGGCATAAATATATGGTGCAAACGGTAGGCGTTCGCTTCCGGCGGACGGGTAAGATATATACTTTTAAAACACTGGAGGAGGTCTGGGCGGGTGATGCGGTTGTGGTGCAGACGGAGCGAGGGCCGGAGATGGGGACCGTGGTCAACCCTCCCGAAGAGAGGGAGGACAACGGGTCCCTGCGTTCTGTGCTACGCCGGGCTACCGATGATGACATAGAGACGGCCTCCAAACAGCGCCACCGGGCCTGCGGAGTGATTGTTGAGGCCCGGACCCATGTAGCCCGCTTGGGGCTTTCCCTGAAGCTGTTGTCAGCGGAATACAACATGCACGGCAGTCGGCTTACCATGTACTTTTCCGCCGAGGGCCGGGTGGATTTCCGAGAACTGGTCCGCACGTTGGCCTCTATCTTCCACACCCGCATTGAGATGCGGCAGGTAGGACCCAGGGATGAGTCAAAGATAGTCGGCGGCTTAGGACAGTGCGGGCAGGAACTGTGCTGTCACCGCTGGCTCACGGATTTCAGCCCGGTCTCCATCCGGATGGCCAAAGAGCAGGAACTGTCTCTCAACCCGTTGAAAATTTCCGGGCTGTGTGGGCGCCTGCTCTGCTGCCTGGGCTACGAGATGGAGCAGTATGTAGAAGCCCGGCTGAAGCTACCGCGGCGGGGACAGCGGGTGAACACCCCCATGGGACCGGCCCAGGTAGTGGGGGGAAACCCCCTCAAGGAGACGGTGACGGTGCAGCTAGAGGGCGATGCCCGGGTAGAATTCCCCCTTGACAAGGTAAAGGCCAGCCCTAAAAAGGCAAGAACTTGAGCCAAACAGGTTGATTTCTGAGGTAGTAATACGGCACAAGGAAAAAGGGGGGTGGTATCAGCGGCTTCCGAAGTAGCTTCATCTTGACCTGGGCCAGGGTCTTCTCCCCCTTGCTGTGGTTACACGGGATACAGGCACTCACCAGGTTCTCCCAGCAATGCTGGCCCCCACGGGAACGGGGCACCACATGGTCAAGGGTGAGAGCACGGGTCTCCAATCCGCAGTACTGGCAGGTAAAATGGTCGCGGTTGAAGACCTCGAAACGCGTCAGCTTCCGCTGCAGCCGGGGGAGCCGGATGAGGTGCAGGAGCCGAATGACCGAGGGCAGGGCGAAGGAGACGCTTACGGAGCTCACCTCTCCGCCGCCGTTTTCCACCAGTTCCGCCTTGCCCTGCAGCATCAGCACTATCGCCCGGCGGGCGGTGCAGATATTCATGGGCAGGTAGTTCTGGTTGAGAACCAATACCGGTATGTTTACCATAGCCTCCTGTCCCATCTGAAACGGAACCATTATAACCGCCCTTCTTTCTGTGGACAAGGCGGAATCCCCGGCCGGACCGGGACATTATAATATGATTAGGGTATATCATGGGCGTTAGGTATTGACTTTTAACTACAAAGGTATTATATTTCCAACCTTGAAAGGGGGTGCCACATGCCTCAGGCGTATTGCTTCAAGTGCCGAGCCAAGAAAGAAATCAAGAACCCCGAAAAGATTACTCTCAAGAACGGCCGACCGGCCACTCGGGGAGCTTGCCCCAGCTGCGGCACCAAGGTCTTCCGCATAGGCCAGGGTTGAGACTGTAGCTACCGGGAAGGGGCCAGTCTCTCCAGCAGTA
>JASLXN010000082.1 GCA_030740315.1 Dehalococcoidia bacterium
TAAGGTCATTATCGTCACCTCCACCGAGTCCACCCAAGCCTGGACCAACCATGCCGCCTATGCTTCCACTAAAGCGGCCCTGATGATGTTCACCCGCGTAGCCGCCAAGGAGTGGGCCCGCTACGGTATTATGGTGAACTCCCTGGCACCCGGCTTCTTCCGCACTGCAGCATCCGAGTTCAGCTACACCGATGACCGGCTGCGAGAGAGCCAGCTACGCATGATACCGCTGCGGAGGTTCGGCAGACTGCGGGATTTGGGTATTTTGGCGGTCTTCCTGGCCTCGACCGCCTCAGACTACGTCACCGGCCAGACCTTCTTCATGGACGGTGGAGTAAGCGCGTAGCAATTGGCTGTTACACGGGCTGTTGGGAGGGGTGTTATGGCTGAAGACGAGAGCGGTACAGTTGGGCCATTGGGACCGCACATAGACCCGTCCAATGGGCAGCAGCTATGCCTGAGGCCTATAACCGATGAGGACGAGTCGCGGCTGTAAAACCACTTCTAGAGGCTCAGTCCCCACTCCCGCTTCCTCCACTTCCGCTACGCCAAGGGCCATATTACCCAAGAGGAGTTGGACTATTTCACACACATGGAACCACCGCTCAGCATGGCCTTTGCCGCAACCTTGGGCGAAGAGGCCGGGGAGCGTTTTGTTACTATCGGGCGATGGCATGTCTCTGCCGGAGGCGAGGCAGCGGAGATAGCCTTCACGGTTGAGGACATCTACCAGCACCAGGGCATCGGCACGGCGATGGTCAAGTGCCTGGCAGAAGCGGCCAAAGGTTATGGAATAAAGAGGCTCACCGCCTCAGTGCTGTTGGAGAACTCCTTGATGCTCTAGGCACTGGAGGAGAGTGGACTACCAATCACTAGACAGATGGAGGGCGAGCCCTACTTGGTTACCCTAACTACTAGACTGAGGAGTACTAATCAGGGTCCTGGATAGTCGCGGTTACAGGTGCTACTGCGCGAGGCGCACGCTCCAGGATAACGCCGTGGTGGTGGTGGGGCAGGGTAAGGATGGGAACCAACCCGGTGGCGGTGAAAACGAAAGCCACCATGATGGACCAGGTGTAGGTCCCACTGATGTCGAACAGCACCCCACCAAGGTAGCCGCCAATAGCCATTCCGGTCATAGCCCCCGCCAGTTGCCAGGAATAGATGGAGTTCAGTGGTGCCGTAGAGCCCCAGTACTGCCGGTTGATAATGGGGTAAGCGGGCATCTCCGCCCCGTATCCCAGCCCGAATAAAAAGGCTATGGCGTAGAAGTGCCATACTTCGCTCGCCAGGAGCAAGAAGGGAATGGGACTGGCCTGCAAGACAAACGCTATGGCCAGCGTCCTTCTACCGCCCAGCTTCTCCGCCAGCATCGGGATGATGAAGCGGCTGATGGTGGAGGTGCCAGCAGAGGTGCTGAGGATGCCCGCGGCCACTAGGCCCGGCACCCCCTTGTGGATGGCTATGGCCACTACATGGGCCAGCAGGACGGAGTGGCCCAGGCAGCCCAGCAGATGGATGTTGATCAGACGCCAGAAAACGCCGGTACGGCGTATAAGGCCGAAGTTGGCCAGGTGGGGCAGGGACGGGGCGGTCGCGGCCTCCACGGGCTTTGTCTGGCCCGTTTCAGAATCATCTCCGTAAGCGGTTATTCCCTTGTCTTGTGGCTGGCTGCGGAATAGGAGGAGGGCCAGCAGCATCGCAGCGCCGATGACTAAGCCTGCCGTGAAGAAGGTGGTGCGCCACCCCATATTGGTGATAAACCACCGGAAGGCCACCGGGCCCATAATCCCCCCTATTCCCACGGAGGCCCACATCAGGCCTAGGGCTAAACCCACACCTTTGCCGAACCAGCGGGTCACCGCCACCGGAATGACCACATTCAGTAGAAATCCCAGACCGCCGAAAATCAGACCATAGTACAGGTAAAGCTGCCAGAGGGTGGATACAGTGGCCGTGAGCATCAGACCGGTGCTGATACCGGCTATGCCCAGCAGCATAATGCGCCGGGCGCCTATGCGCTCTGTCAGTGAACCCAGCCCCAAGGAGGCGGCTACAGCACCCACAAAGGAAATGGCGTAGGCCAGGGAGATATCTCCCCGGCTCCAACCGAACTGGTCTACCAGCGGGTCAATAAAAACTCCGAAGGACTGCCTCACCATGGCCTGCAAGCTGGCTAGGGCCATGCCGCTGACCAAGACCACCCAGGCGTAATGAAGGCGCCGCCCTTTTGGTGATACTTGAAGTGTAGTCATGAAGGCACATTTTACCATCTTGGGTGGGCAACGGTATAGTTACATAGTTACAGAAGGCATGCATTATATCGGCTGCTCTCTGTACGCCCAACTATAGCAGCCGGAGAGGGCTGGCGGACTTCACCCCCTCCCATAACTTTCGGGTGGGCGGGTGGGGAAAATTGTTCCGGCCGTAGGATGTGGCAGGGCTTGAGTTGGGATGCCGGTTCTGGCACTATAGGGATACGCGCTACGGTCACCCGCAAATATCCGACAGTAGGTAGATATGCCAACGGCCGCTGTCAACGGCGTTAGACTGCATTACGAGATATTCGGCTCCGGCAGGGATGTCGTATTATGCCACGGCTATGCCGGAAGCCATCAGGACTGGATTCAACCCATATCCGCCCTGATGTCCGACTACCGCTTGGTGGTAAAGGACCGGCGGGGCCACGGCAGCTCCCAATCCCCTGCCAACGCCGATGCCTATTCTATCAAGGTCTTCGCAGATGATGTGCGGGGGTTGATGGCGCTGGCCGGTGTGACAAAGTGCTGCCTTGGCGGACACTCCATGGGCGGCTTTATCGCCTTGGAGCTTGCGCTTAGCCACCCGGAGATGGTGGCTGCCTTGGTGCTGGTTGATACCTCCAGCGGCCAGATGGACATGCCCTCCGAGCACGGCGAGGCCCGGCTGAAAGCCCTGGATATAGCCCGCACGCAGGGGACAACTGCGGCCTTTGACTATGTGTCCGCTAACAGCCCCATGGTCAGGGACCACCTCCAGAAGAACCCTCACATGCGGGCAATATCCCGCCAGCGTACGGCGGAGACATCGGTGGAGGGCTATACCCACGGCTGGGGGGCCATACGCAACTGGGCACCCATTACGCACCGTCTCCCGGAGATTGAGGTACCCACTCTCATCGTGGTGGGGGAGGAGGATGCCCCCTTCCTGCGTCCGGCAGAGGTGCTCCGGAACGGTATAATCAACTCCCGGATTGCGGTGATACCTGGCTCTGGCCACACCCCCCATCTGGAGCAGCCGGAGGCCTTTAACCGGGAACTGAGGGGCTTCCTGGCCCAGCACTTCCCACCGTCCGGCTAAAACCAGGCAGCAGTTTGTTTAGCCAGCAATCCTTTATCCCTCCGATAGATCAGATCTATGGCTGCGTCCCCCGGATATAACCCTCGGGTGGGTGAGTGAGAAGAGAAAATGTTGCTACCCGGCATTGGTAGCCCCTGGCGACTGCTGTAGTGTAGAATCATAGCATGAGCAACGCCGCTGGGGGGAAATCCGTGGCCCGCCCCTTGCGCCTCTCCCCCACTAGCGTGGCCGTATTCAAACAATGCCGCTATCAGTATAAGCTCCGCTATATAGATAAACTGCGTGACCAGTACACCCGCGCCAAGCCCTATCTCACCATGGCCAACCACGTCCATGCCACTCTGCGGGACTTCCTATCCAGGGTGCCGCCGGACCGAAGGACACTGGATATGGCTGAGGCTCTCCTCAGGGGCCACTGGAGGCGGTCACGGGTAGGCTTCAGAGGCGAAGCCGATGAGCAGCGCTGGGCCAACAAGGCCCTGGCTCAGGTAAAGGCTTTCACGGAGAGATGGGATGTTACGGTGCAGCCCCTGTTGGTGGAAAAAGGACTAGAGGCGCAGCTAGGCTCCGGAATCGCCCTCTATGCCAAGGCTTGTTGACTACAAGACCGGCAACAAGCCGCCCGAGACCGACTGGACCCAGCTATACTTACAGGCGCTGGTGCTCTCCTGTAGGCAGTTGGCACCGGTAAGCCGGGCCTCCTTCCTCTACTTGGGACCGTCGACTATGGAAACTACAACCGTCTCGCAGGATGTACTGGACGGAGCTATGTGGGAGCTACTGAACACGGCCCATAAGATCCTCCAAGAGCGTAAATACCGGGCCACCCCAGGCACTTGGTGCGGGTATTGCGACTTCACTCCCATTTGCACCGCCCGAGGCGGGGAAGACCCGGCTTCCAGCACGCCAGAAGGCCAGTTGAAGTTGTGGGACTACACCTTAGAGGACGCTGACTAGTTCTGACCTTCCCCTTAAACAAAGGAGGAGGGGTATCCGGAAGCTTATCGGCGGTTACCGGCTGTAGGCGGACTGCCGATAAAGTTCAGCAACGCTGCAACACAGGCGTCGGGCTGCGCCGCCGCTATGTGGCAGGAGTTGCTCTTCGTGACTTCCAGTCGGCAGTCCGGCATGAGCGATTTCCACTTTTTATAGCCTCCGCGGCGGCAAGCTGCCCGCTGCCCCCGGTCAGCATGAGCGTCGGCACTTTGACATTCGGCAGCAGAAGGGTCAGGTTCACGGCTTCCGCACAAACCACGATTTCGGATATTACACGGCGCAAGTTATCGGAGGATAGGGATATCCACCACTCTGTCACCTCCTCCGGCACACCGACCAGCTGGGCCTTCATGGCGGTACTTGCTCAGTAGCCCACCCCTTTGTCTCTAATCATTCTGGGCCAGTCCGTCGTACGCGCCCTGCCTCAACACAGCTTGATCGGCACCCCACCACCGTCAGGCTGCCACATCTTTCTGGGTAGTCATGGGCGAACTGGAGCGTAATCATCCCGCCCAGCTTCGCTTCCACCACAGAGGCCTTCTCAAGGCCGAGCGTATTCATGAACCGGTTCAGGTCACGGGCGTTGTCGGCCGCAGACAGCCTGTAGCCTCTAGGGGGCTTGCTATACCTCCTAAACCCACGCAAGTCCAAGGAAGCAACGCGGTATTTGCGAACCAGGAGCGGCACCCACCCGTACTACATACGAGGACTCTCGACGATGCCGCGTAACAGGAGGGCTGTCTCCGGAGTGACCCATGGCGCTACGAAGCTGTGGCTCTCATAGTACATCCGCAGGGTACCGTCAATTCTTACGGCTAGCATGAATCTCCCTTTTGCTTCTTCTTCTACCCCTATACACCTCCCGCACCTACACTTCCCGCACCTCGGTGGCCAAGCCCGCGGATTGGGCGGTTGCAGGATTACTCCTTTCAGCCCACTGTCATCCCCAGGGAGCCAAAGGAATGCGCCCTTCAGAAATAACCCTCGGGTGGGTGGGAACAAGAACCGGCGAACAGCTTGCCTACAGCCGCCAGGATCTGCTGCGGGGCCCATAATGGCCTTGACAGTCGGGATACGGGTTGGTAGGGTGCTTATCAAGACTTTCTCAGCGCAAGAAAAGGAGGTGCCGTGAAGCTGGTGACTTTTGAGGTGGGTAGTAATATTGGGGCCTTGCTGCGGGTGGGGGCGGTGGTAGATGATGTAATAGTTGACCTTCAGATTGCCTTCAAGCTGTATCTCAGGGAAGCACTGGGGGTAGCCCGGGCTGCGGAGTTGGCCGGGGCCATCATACCCGGAGGGATGCTGGCATTTATCGAGAACGGGCCGGTAGCTCTGGAAGCGGCTGGACAGGCCCTGGACCACCTGGGTGCCGCCGGGACTCCGATGGTAGTTGAGAGGGAGAGGGCCGCCTACCGGGTCAGCGAGGTCAGGTTAAGGGCACCGATACCCAGGCCTGTGTCTTTGAGGGACACCCTTAATTTTGAAGTCCATCTGAAGAACGCCATGAAAGCCCTTAATAGGGACATTCCCAAGCTATGGTACGAGTTGCCCACCTTTTACCGCACCACCCATACTAATGTTGCCGGTCCGGAGGACCCTATTATGTGGCCCAGCTTCACCGAGCAGTTGGACTATGAGTTGGAGTTTGCCTGTTGCATTGGGAAGGAGGGAAAGAGCATCCCGAGGGATAAAGCTTCAGACTACATTTTCGGCTATACTATATTCAACGACATAAGTGCCCGGGATATCCTGGCCAAAGAGTTGGGCTTGGGGGTTGGGCCGGCCAAGGGAAAGAACTTCGCAAATGCCAATATCATGGGTCCGTGTCTGGTGACCGCTGACGAGATTGATGCCGATAATGTCAGGATGGTGGCCAGGATAAACGGGGAGGTCTGGTCTGAAGGCAACAGCAAGGACATGCATTTCAAGTTTTCAGAGTTGATTGAATACCTGACCATGGATGAGCCGATTTACCCTGGGGAGTTTATAGCCTCGGGCACCGTTGGCTTCGGCTGTTGCCTAGAGCTTGGCAAATGGATTAAGCCCGGCGATGTTGTGGAGTTAGAGGTCGAGGGCATCGGCGTACTCAGGAACACTGTGATGGACAAGGCCTGACCGCTTGGGGTGCTTCGTAAGGGGTGAACAGACAGCCAGACTGTTTTCTGATTGGGAGTTATGCCCCGGATTAGCCCGGCTTAATTCACGGTGATGGCCTCGCGCTCCATCACGATGATGATGCCCGATGCGAAAACCCTCTGGATTGAGGCCCTCAGAGGCGAGGGAACAAGGCCTACAGGCTGGGTCTTCACGCAGAACAAGGTGGTGGCCGTGAGGTAGGGACAAACGCGGCAGTATTAGCAGCAAAGCATCCTTTAGCCGTCCTCACTCTCCCATGTGCCTTGCTACAGCGGGTGATGTTAGAATGAATTTCTTGTGAGCAGTCCAGATGGTCAGATAACCTCAACCCATCGCTGGGCAGCGCTGAGCGTGGTG
>JASLXN010000083.1 GCA_030740315.1 Dehalococcoidia bacterium
ATTACGGCGTCCAGGGGGTTATCTTCGCCCGGAACAAGTTCTGTGACCCCCACGAGTACGATACCCCTGCCATCATATAATTCCGAGACACCGTGAAATCGCTGATAGCCTGTAAAAGCATATTCTCAAGATGCTGAGCGGCTGAACTACACGATGGGCAGAACTCGGACCTTTGAGTTGGAGTTTGAAATTTAGGTAGGGACTTCCTCTTCGTTGCCACAAAATCTGGCTAGCAGAATAAAGATGCGGAAAATGCCGAAGGGCTAAAATGTTGAAGGGTGTCCTTGGGGGTAGTGTACTTGAATCTCTGGCCTGCGGCATAGATAAGGCCGTCTACGCTCTGCCACCAGCAGGCGCTACGGTCGGTTAGTCGAAGACGCCTTCCTGGGCCAGCGACTCCAACTCTTGAGCCGTGAGCCCCAGCAGCTCTCTGAAGACATAATCATTATGCTCGCCGAAGCAAGGAGAAGTGCGGAACTGGGGTGGGGACTTGGTGAGGAGCACTGGGGAGGCGGGGTGGAGGCACTCCCCCAAGACGGGGTGTGGGAGGGTGAAAAAGGAGTTTCGCGCTTTTAGCTGCGGGTCTGTGTCCACGATATCGGCGGCGGTCTGCACCACCCCGGCGGGCACCCCAGCCTGCTGCAACAACTCCATCACCTCTCCAGCGGAACGGGTGCTGGTCCAGGCCTCCACCAAGCCTTCCAACTCGTCCTCGTGGGCCTTTCTTTCGGCCAGAGTTGCAAAGCGAGTGTCGGTGGCCAGCCCCTGGTCCTCCATTACTCGGCACAGGGACAGCCACTCCTGTTCCGTGAGGCAGGCTATAGCACACCACCGGTCTTCACCTCGGCAGCGGAAGGCCCCATGGGGGGAGGCATCTGGGTGGCGGTTGCCCAGCTTGCGGGGGAGACGGCCGCTGGAAAGATAGTCCACTACAGCCGGCCCCAGGAAATGGGTCATCACCTCAAGCTGGCTGGCGTCAATATACTGCCCCTTGCCGGTGCGGCGGTGATAGTCCAGGGCCGATATCAGGGCCAGAGTGGAGGAAGATGCCTGGGCTACATCCCCAAAGGCTATGTGAGTGGGACCGGCAGGCTCTCCCCCTTCCCAGCCAGTGTAGTAATAGTGGCCCGAGGCGGATGCTGCGGCCATTCCAAAACCTCGGAATCCCTCGAATCCTGCGCCGGTGGCCCCCTTGTTGCCGAATATGCTCGAGCTGAGCATGATGATGTCTGGTTTGACCCGGCATATGGCCGGATAGTCCAACCCCAGACGTTTCATCACCCCTGGGCTGAAGTTCTCTATCACCACATCGCACTGGTCCGCGAGCCTGAGTGCCAGATCCCGCCCTTGGGGGGTGGACAGGTTAAGGGAGATGCCCTTTTTGCCCGCATTGGCTTGCACGAAGAAGCCGCTGTTGTCTATTCCCGGCTTACGGTTCCGATAGGGTTCGCTGACCCGTAGTATGTCGGGATGGTGGCGGGTCTCTATTTTGATGACCTCCGCCCCGTAATCGGCTAGGAACTTGGTGGCGAAAGGCCCGGCCGCTGCCCAAGTGAAGTCCAGCACCCGGACGCCCTGAAGCGGCAGTGGGGTCGCCTCAGACTCACCCCTGACATTGCTGTGACAGGGGTGGCCCTTGGTGATGCCCGGCGTACCTAAGACCTCACGGTTGTGCTCACCTATAAGGGGGGCGCGTCGCCTAGGCCGGCCCGTGGTAAGGGGGGACAGGAACAGGTGGCCGGGGTGCTGGAAGGTGGCCCCCAACTCTTCGTGCTCCACGGGCACCCAGTATTTGCGTGCCTGTAGCTGTGGGTTGTTGGACACATCCACCATATCGCAGATGACGGATATCCTTATCTCCCGGCGGACACCTCCCTCCCAAAGCTCCTGCTTGGTGTGCTGGGAGAAGAGCTCTCTCACCGGCTCCATGAGCAGGTCCAACTCCTGTTGAGTAAGATGGGCGAAGTCCATCTCCTCCCAGACTATAGCCTGCAGGTCTGCTCCCAGCCCCTCCTCTTTGAGCCAGTCAGCCAAGGCACGGTTCTCCCGGACACCGGGGAGACCGGCATAGAACACCCAGGAGACAAACCCATCTCTACAGGGCCATATCATGGGCACCGATACATCGACACCACGGGTAATAAGGTTCCCCATGCGCCGGGCCACGGTCTTTTGGAACTCCCAGTAAATAGGAGGCCGGTAGTTCAGCCGCACCATGCACTCGTGAATGGAGACATCCACATGCTGTCCCTCACCCGTGGCCTCCTGGTGGTGGTATGCCAGTGCCGCACCTGCGGCCGCCCAAATGGAGGAGAGGAAATAGGCCTGGTCCAGGAACATTCGCAGGGGTGCCCGCTCCGGCTCCCCGGTGTAGGACATCACCCCGCCCATGGCCAGGGCGACCAGGTCTGAGGTCTTGTAGTTCTTGTAGGGACCGGTCTGCCCAAAGGGGGTGAGGGAGGTGAAAATTACCCTGGGGTTCACCTTCGCCAGGGCGGGGTAACCCAAACCCAGTCCGTCCAAGTAGCCCGGGGGGTGGGTCTCCACCACGATATCGCAGCCCTTAACGAGTTCCAGGAAGAGTTTTTGCCCCTCAGGCATCTCTAGGTCAAGGGTTATCCCCCGCTTGTTGCTGTTCAGGGACATCCAGTAAAGGCTGCGCTCTGGATGGGGGGGGACGCCGTAGAAGGGGCTAAACCTCCGGGAAGGGTCTCCTTCCGGAGGCTCTATTTTGACCACATCACAGCCCAGGTCGGCCAGCAGCCTACCGCACAAGAACCCTTTCTCATCGCTAAGATCCAGCACTCTTAAGGGTGGCAGCAGGGTATCCATAGTCTACTCTTATGATGGTTTCAGCATAGTGTTGGGCAGGAAGGTGATTATGGACGGAAAGATGAAGAGAATGACAAGCGCGATTACTCCCAGGATGAAGAAGGGCAATACTCCCTGGAATATGCCCTCCATGCTTATCTGGTCACCGGCGGCGGCCTTCACGGCGTAAACATTCAGCCCTAAGGGAGGAGTAAGCAGTCCCAACTCAATTGCCACAATCATGGCCATGAGGAACCAGATGGGGTTGTAGCCCATGGCCAACACGATGGGAAAGATAACCGGCAGAGTGAGGAACATCATGGAGATGCCGTCCAGGAACATTCCCAACACCAGATACATGAACATGAACATCAGCATCATGACCAAGGGCGGCACATCGCTGCCAATAACTGCCGAGATGAACCCCTGGGTAACGCCACTTACGGCCAGGAAGCGGGAGAATATGTTTGCGCCGATGATAATCAGCTTGACCATGCAGACCACCCGCACCGTTTCCATCAGGGCGTCTTTGAGTGCGTGGCGGGTGAGTCTGCGTGTGAAGAAGGCTATCAGGAAAGCCCCCAGTGCTCCTGTGGCCCCGGCCTCGGTAGGTGAGAAAACTCCCAGATAAATCCCGCCCACTACGGTGAGTGCTAGGAGCAATACAGCCCAGGTTGATTTGAGGGAGTTGAACCTCTCCCCCCAAGTATATGGTTCCGGCTCAATAGGGGCTAAGTTGGGACGGGCCTTGACCATACCGAAGATACCTAGTGAAAAGATGGTCGCAATCAGCAACCCTGGGCCTATTCCGGCCAGAAGAAGCATTCCTATGGGCTGCTCGGTTATGATACCGGCCAGTACGGCATATATGCTGGGAGGGATGAGCATGGCTATGATGCCACCGGAGGCGGTGATGCCGCAGGCGAACTTGACATCGTAGCCGTATTTCCTCATCTGGGGGACGCTTAGCTTGGTGAAGACGGTGGCCGCCACCACGCTGGAGCCGCTCACCGCTCCGAATCCGGTGTTACCCATCATGGTAGCAATGCCCAGTCCCCCGGGTATGCGCCCCACCCATTTGAAGGCAGCGTTGTAGACCGCCTCCCCCATGCCGCAGTGAAGGGCCAGAAGCCCCATTAGGACGAAAAGGGGCACCACCGTAAGGGCAAAGACCGAAACAACTGCGAATGGGGTGGTGGTTAGGATGCCGATGGCCGTGGTGAAGCTGCCATAGATGGCTAGAATGCCCACGAAACCCACAACTGCAAGGGCCAGTCCTACATATATCCCGAGGGCTAGCAATACAAAAAGGGCGATTAGGGCCAGTATACCCAACCAGATAGGGTCCACGGCTCTCCTAACTATCTACTAGATAGCTTGCGCAGGCTGTCCCACGCATCTATAGTGAACTGGGTGGCGAGAAAAAAGCATCCTAAAGGTATAGCGAAACGAGACGGCCACAAGGGCACGCGTACCATACCGACGGATTCCTCCCCTATTTGGTAGGCTAGGATGGCATGGCTGCATGTCTCGTAAGTAATCAGCGCAAACATGGCCAGCCCCAGGACGTTGGTGAGTAGGTCTAATACCATCCTCCCCCTTAGAGGCAGCCGGCTTGTCAAAATCTGGACCCGTATGTTTCCTTTTTGGAACTGGGTGTAGCCGAAACCTAGGAATACAACGAACACCAGGATGGACTCGGCCGCTTCCAAAGTGCCCCACAGAGGCCGGCTGAAGACATACCGACCTATGACATCCCCACTGACAATGAGCATGAGCGCGAATATGAAGATGGCCGATACCATATTCATCCAGCCAAGGAGCCCGGAATAACCCCTGGTCAGAAAACCAGTTAAGCTATCACGGGCCCCACGCTGTTGCAAGGTAGTATGCAACTACAAACCTGTTACCTTTGCTTCCCTATTTGGAACCCCACTCCCGTGCGTGCTTTACCCCCAGCTTTTCGGTGATGTCAAGATAGGCCGACATAATCCTGGTTCCGGGCAGCCCTTTCTTGTTCATCTCCTGGGCCCACATGGCCGGGAAGTCAGGCAGCATGTTAGCCCACTTGGCCTTGTCAGCAGCCGACATGTCATAGAAGGTAGCCCCGGCGGCTTCCATTTCTTTTATCGCCTCACCGCCGAGGAGATCATTTTCTGAAGCATACTTTGCAGAGGCCTCATCGCCTACCTCGAGCATAATCTTTTGAATTTCGGGAGATAGTTGGTTCCATATTTCCCTGTTCATGCTAACCGAGGTGGAGAAGGCGGCTCCCAAGCCGAGCCTAGTGCCGTGCTTGGCCAACTCATGAATCCTAATGTTCTTGTTAAGGTCAAAGGGTAAGACGGAGCCAGCTATTATGTTGGTCTGCATAGACTGGTACCTCGTAGCCACGCCCATTATAACCGGAACTGCTCCTGCCTCTTTCAGGATTTTGGGGTGGTAGGCACCGATGGTGGCGACCTTCATGCCGTCCAAGTCCCCCAGTGTCTTGACTGGTGTTTTACTCATGATGCCGTAGTCACCGATAACACGGTGCCACAGAATCTTATGGTTGTACTGCTCTACCTGGCCTTTGAGTGCGGGTACTGTAGCGTACATCTGATTGACGGCCTTCAGCAAAAGGGACGCTGAGTCAGGTCCGAAGGGGACAGCGTAGCTGAACCCGCCCAAGGCCAGCTTGCTCGGGTAGTAAGGATAGACTACGAAACCGATGTCGCCCAGCCCTACTTGAATAGCTTCCAGTTCCTCTTTGGGTTTGCTTATAGTACCGCCATGGTAGAACTCGAATTTTATCTGTCCTTCGGTTCTTTTCTCTACCTCTGCGCCATACCACTCAGCGATAATCGCAGCAGAGTATGGCGGGGGTGGCAGGGGAGAGATGAACCTCAGCGTCCTTGGCTCGGGTTTGGGCGCAGGAGCCGGTTTGGGCGCGGGAGCTGGTGCGGGCGCAGGAGCCGGTTTGGGCGCGGGAGCTGCTGCGGGCGCGGGAGCCGGTGCGGGCGCGGGAGCTGCTGCGGGCGCGGGAGCCGGTGCGGGCGCGGGAGCTGGCGCCGGTGTAGCTTCCCCGCCACAGGCCGTAGCGATAAGGGGTAGCAACAGGACCGCTACCATCAGCATCAGCCATATTGCCTTCCTGTTAGTGCCTTTCATAACGCCTCCTGATTCTGGATTCCGAGACCGGCTGTTGCCGACCACCGGCCCTGCCGTGTTAGACACGGCCACTAAATACTAGGCGCATTCTAAGTGGTGACAGAGAGGTTGTCAAGCCTAGTGTGGAGTCAGGTTGTCGGCTAGCAGGCATTTCCCTTCCCCGCCCCCCGCTTCAGACGAAGTATCGGCAAGGGACTTCGGACCCCTTCGGAGAACCCAATGTGTTGGACGCCCTACGGCCCATAGGTGACCCGCCGCCGGGTCATGTTCTAGGCGAAAAGTCACCTTATCCTGAAGAGGATCTGAGGCGGACTAACAAGGGGCCTGATCGAGCATTTACCCTCACCGTTGCACAAACATAAGCATGTCAGTATGGGGTGGACTTAGGCACGCCCCTTTCGAAATGTCCTTGTCCCTTACTGAGAAGTCATAGGTCTTCTCCGGGAAGATGTTGGAGTAGAAGCACTGCCTCTCTTCTGCTGATATGGACGGCCTGGGGTAGAAGGTGCTAGCCTTAATCAACTCTGGATCTGTCCAGGAGCATGTCCCTATCAGCATATCGCCCATATTGATGAGAGTCTCCTAGACAAGTTCAGGGAAGGGTGCCTGAACTGCGAGATTTTCCGGAAAGAAAGGTAGGGCCAAATCATTGCTGGAGGATGGAGACGGGAGTATAATGACCACGGGTCACACTGTTCTCTAAGGTATCTTACCCCGGCTGAGTCTGCCCGGTAATACCACGAGAAGAAGGAAGCAGTAAGAAACAGCACTATCTATGTGTATACAGGTGCTGTCTCAATTATAAGTGGCACTAAGAACAGGGGCAAGCCAGTG